>CAJXOW010000037.1 GCA_913057825.1 uncultured Balneolaceae bacterium
AGACATACCAGTGATAGACATCGGTAATAATGATGTGTTTGATATCCTCGTTGCCGTTATCGATGCGTTCCCGAAGATAGTAGAGAATAGATTCGTGAAACGCCTTGCGGTTCAGGTCATCCCCCGCAATCATTTCCGAACTGTTAGACGGACGTTTGACCTCAATAATGACACCTACATTCGACTTGCGGGTTTTGCCGTTATGGATGGCCAAATCCTGCCGCTCCTTGGTGTTGATGTAGTGGTCTTCCTCAAAGTTGGTGTTGCTAAAGAAGGGGTTGATCAATCCTTTGAAATGTTCTTCTGATTCCCCTTCCTCTACCGCATTATCGGCTTGGTTTAATAGCTTTAACAAGCGCTGGCGAAAATTTTCGAATTCCGCCATTGTAATTGACTCTTGCAGGAACGCGTTATCAACAGCTCGTCTTGGTGAAATAGTCTCTATATGCATCAGTAAATGGTTAAGAAACCAACTTTTTATTTGATTTCAGTCTAAGGACTGCAGACCGAACAAGCAAAAATGCAGAACTTAAGCAATTAGCACTCTAACCAGGCTAATTAACACGGTCGTACAACTGGCGGCCGTTGCCGGAATTGAGTTTGGTAACATTGTGAAATACATTAATCATTTAATACTCGTCAATCAGCGTGCCGGTTATTACCCAACTCGTTAAGTGGCCAGTCAAAACCTAATCCGCAGTTGTCTTTCTTTTATAATAGAGCCATCCTGCCAATGAAATTAGAAACCAGAATAGCCCATAAAACATTGGAACAAAACTGATATAAAATCCTCCCATCACAAATGAAACCTGAGCATCCTCTGCATTTACGGCCTCAAGCATTTTAAAAGAATTGATTGGAAATACCAGAAGTCCAACAAACAGAGCAACAAGTCCTGCCCCCAAAATAATACTTCTATCTTTTCGGGATTGTTGTGTGGAATTGGTCCTGATAATTTTAATAACACCTGCCAAACCCGCAATAGTTATGCCCGACATGAAGATTGGGTATTTTTCCACAAACGCAATTATAAAATACTCAAACATATAGTTCATTGTTTATATTTCGATTTTCAGCTCTGGCAGTATTATAATGGTTTCTGGTTGCATTGAAACAGGTTTTCGATGAGTAACAGCTTAAATGCGATAAACAGTTGCTGTTTGCTTGCCATCATATTTGAAAAGCAATAGTAGTACGGCGACCTTTGTTAAAAACTAAGAAACGATAGCTTTTGAAACGACGACAAATTCTTATTCATAGCGGCTACTGGGTAACAGCTTTCCTCTGTTTCCCGCTGCTCTACTCTTTCATTGGTTCAATAGTACAAGGGGTGATTTACGGCAGTATTAGCCTGCCATTGATTGTAGGAGTAACGTATTTCTTTATTTATTGGGCAGTTCCTAATCTACTTTTTAACGAAAGGTATGCATTATTTTTTCTGTTAACTTCAACCATATTTCTGGGAGTTTTAAATATTCAGATAGTTTTTGCCCTGATCCAACGCATTTTCTTACCAGAGGATATAGCAGCAGAAATTGCCTTTGTTCATTGGGATACGATATATTTGATGACCACCACAATCCTATTTTCACTTCCTGCAATTACATATGAAACGTTGCGCAATTGGACTAAGAAACAAAAACAAGTAACACAGCTGCAGCAAAATAAAAGGGAAGAATTCATTGAGGTTAAAAGTGACGGTAAAACACATCGTATTCCTTGCAGCAATATACATTTCATCGAAAGTTTTGGAGACTATGTCCATATCCATTTGGAAGATGAAAAAATAATCACCCGCATGACGCTCAAAAGATTGAATAAGGAATTATCTAATTTTGTACGCGTCCATCGTTCCTACATTGTAAACCCTGATTTTTGTAAAGCTTTTAACTTGGATGAGATCGTTGTTAAAGAAAAGGAAATCCCCGTTGGAAGAACATATAAGGAGAATGTTTCCGAAGCCTTTGATCACAATAGAATGGCCACCTAACCAGCCTTTAACTCGGACACACCTCGCCGAATATCTGTCCCTCTTGGTTTTAAGCCTTATCTTTCGTTAGTTGCAAAATAAACAAAAACCGTGTGCCGGTTATGCGCAATGTCGTTATAGGGCTTACCCTATTTACTAACTTGCTTTAATATTTTTTCATGAAGCGAATTCATCTATTCGAATTTGAAGATTTTCCCTGGTTTCCCGAGTGGTTACGAAGATGTATGACGCGATTGATTTTAGTTATGCACAATCTTTTGGGAACCAGTGAAAAAGTTGCTGATTTGATTGCTAAAGTTTTAAGAAAATCCGAATCATCAACTATTTTGGATTTATGCTCCGGAAGCGGCGGTCCCATGCCTGAAGTCCTCCAGATTCTCCATGATAGATATGGGATGCGTAACGTCAGTTTAACCATGACCGATCTTTATCCCGACTTCAAGATGGCAAAAGAACTTAATGGGGATGAGGAAAATAATATCACATATAAAACGATTCCAGTCGATGCGGTTCAACTTGATGGCACTACCGGGGGACTCAGGACGATGATCGGTAGTTTTCACCATATGCGGCCGGCGGAAGCGAGAAAAATATTGGTTGCTGCCCAGGAAAATCGGGAACCTATCTGCGTTTTTGAACTCAGTGGCAACAGTACTCCCGTTGGACTTTGGTGGATTGCCTTTCCCATCAATTTCTTCATGACCTTTTTTATAACTCCCATGGTGAGACCCATGACCTGGCAGCAGCTTCTCTTCACGTATTTGATTCCTATCATCCCCCTATGTTTTGGGTGGGATGGGGCTGTTTCAAATGCCCGGACCTATACACTTGAAGACCTGGATGAATTGCTGCAAGGGATGGAATCCGATCAATACGAATGGGAGAAAGGCACATTCGACGGAAAAACCAGCCAGATCTATCTTCTCGGTCGTCCAATCAGAACTCAATCCGGATATGATTAACACTGTCAAAACTCTGCGAACCTTTATGATCATGGCATTTGCTGCTGTTTCGATCACGGCATGCAGCAATAAAGAGGAGGAAAATAGAGCCGGTGTGCAGCAGGCAGCGTCCCCCGATACCCTTTCAAGCTGGACGACCGGCATTGTGCATGACAGTACCCGCATTCCTGCGGATACATTTTCAATAGTCCGGGATGTACGGACAGAAAGCCGTCAAGGATTCGACCGAATTGTCATCCAATTCAGCGGGCGGGGGATCCCCGGATTTCATATTGAATACGTAGACGAGCCGGTGCATGAATGCGGATCCGGCCGACCTGTCGAGTTGGAGGGAAACGGCTGGCTGATGATCAAGTTTTTGTCAGCCAGAATGCATGAGGCGGGACAATCCGCCGTTCCGCGGCGCATTTTGAAACCCCAATTGCCCGTTCTGCTCCGGCTCACCACGGTCTGCGACTTCGAAAACTATGTCGCCTGGATAGCTTCTGTAAAGATTCCGAACAGATTTCAAGTACTGGCGCTGGACAATCCACCGAGGTTAGTTGTGGATATCAGACATTAGTTTCTTTCATACAGAAAAATGTTTGCGTACATCGCCTTATTCAGCGTCGAAGCTGGCAGTCCCTAAATTTTTAGAAAAGAGTTAAGCTTATTGTTAGTTTGTACTTTTATTTGTACTATTAAAAAGTCACTTATTAATACAATTTATAGCGTTATGAAGCGTGTCCAACTTGATAAAGACATTCAGCCGTTGTCCGAATTTCGGGCCAATGCAGCATCAATGATTGAAAAAGTTAAAACAGATCATCGTCCCCTGGTTATTACTCAGCACGGCAAAAGTTCTGCCGTATTGCTTGATGTTGGTGATTATGAACGAATGATCGATACCATTGAATTGCTTCAGGAAATCAACCAAGCTCGTCAAGAAATTGAAGATGGTAAGGGTACCGGGCATGAAGAAGTTATAAGCTCATTAAAAGAACGATTGGGAAAATCATAGATGCGAATCGTCTGGTCTCCTACGTCTCAAAGAAAAATTGAAGAAATTGTAGATTATATTTCAAAGGATAATGCAGATGCTTCCTTGGCGCTGGTCGAAAAGTTTGAAAAGCGTGCCCAGTATTTAAAGGAGCATCCCCGCTCCGGCCAAATAGTTCCTGATTTGAATGACGAAACGGTCCGACAGCTCGTGGTTCATTCTAATTATTTGATCATCTATGAAATCAGCCAAGAGCAAATTGATATTTTGACTATCCGTCACGCCAGGCAAGATGAAGACGAATCCAATATCATGCCTGAATAAAGGTTGCTCTAACCAGCGTATAAAGCGGACAGGCTCAGCTAACTCTTGCCAAGCTCCTGTTAATTAGCTAACCTTATATTTTAAAAAGAATTCAACGCTCCGGCGCCTGCCGGTTCTGCGTAATGCCGTTAGGTAAACGAAGTTATTTTCTCTCTCTGGTATATTCTTCCAAGAATTTAACCAACTCTTCCTTTTCAAGCTTCCCGTTTGCTAAATCGATCATCACAGCATAGATACTTTTCTTGTCTGCTACCAAGCGATAGCCATTTACATATAGAAAGGTATAAACCGCTACCAATGCTGTTCTCTTGTTTCCGTCAAAGAATGGATGATTTTTACAAATATGAAATCCATAAGCGGCCGCCATCTCAAAAATACTGTTATGGACATATTCTCCTTCAAAACTTGCTTGTGGTTGAGCAAGTGCAGATTCTAACAACCCCTCATCCCGAATGCCTTGTTTCCCACCATATATTTTAACCTGATCTCGGTGAAAAGCCAGAATAGTCCCTTTATCTAAAAACTTTATCATTTCGCCAGCTCTTTCAATACCTCTTTATAATCGGAATTTGCCTGCCGATAGGCTTTTGCCCATTCTTCAAATTCCGGATCCACTGGTTTGAGTTCTAAATTAGCGCCTTTTTTTTCGATGGTTAATTTGTCGCCACTTTTGAGATGAAGTTCATCTATCAATTGCTTCGGTAGCGTTATTCCTAAGCTATTTCCGATTTTTCTGATTTTTGTTTCCATAGCAGTTCTTTTTTAATTATGGTTATAACAATGTTATAATATAATTCATAATATTTCAACGCCAATGCACACTAAATAGTATCGTCTACTTAACCAGCTAATTTCTGCGGTTGTGCGAGCAGGGTAAGTTGCCGGCATTGAGTTTGGGCAAATTGTGAAATACCTTAATCATTTAATACACGAAATTCGGCATGCCGGTTCTGCGCCAGCCGTTAGGTGCCTCCATTTTAATTGCAATACTCCCCTGTCCTTTTTAGTTTCATATGGAAACCATAACGAAACCAAATTGTTATGCCTAGCATCACAGTGAAAAACATTCCCGAAGAAATTTACGATCGAGTCCGGGAGCAAGCCAACGCTCATCATCGTAGTATCAACAGTGAAATTATTGCCTGTTTAGAGCAAGCTGTTAAGCCTCAACAGGTTTCTACTGATGATATTTTACAAGAAGCACGTCGTTTGCGTAAAAAAGCAAAAGGAAGTTTGTCTTCTGAAGAAATTGAATCTGCTATTAATCAGGGTCGTCCATGATCGTTGTCGATACGAATATTCTTGCTCACTTTTGGCTTCCCTCGGATTCAACAGATCTTTGTGACCGGTTGTATCAAAAAGATCCACAATGGGTGGCTCCTATTCTTTGGCGAAGTGAATTTCGAAATATAGTAACGCTTTATTTACGAAAGGAACTTATCGATATGGCAGAAGCTTTGTTGATTATGGAAAAGGCTGAACTACAAATGAAAGATCAGCAGTTTCAGGTGAATTCAGTACAAGTTCTGCATAATGTAAGTCAATCGACTTGTTCATCCTACGATTGTGAATTCGTAAGCTTAGCCAAAGGTCTCGATCTTGAATTAATCACCATGAACGAACAACTTCTGAGGGAGTTTCCCCAGTTAGCCAAACATCCAGCGAAAGTGTTCAAATCGTAAATTTGGGCCATGTACCTAACCATCGTCTGATGAACTGGAGAAAATTTTCTTATTTAAAATCTGGACCTGATACTCAACGTCAAGCGTATCAAACTTTAAAGAACCTGGATCTATTCACTGTCCTGGAAGGATTTGATCCCGCCTTGGTTAGCACCGTATGTGTCAATCTGCATACCTCAGAAAGTGATCTTGATGTTATATGCCAGATGACGACGGAATCCCACTTTACATCTACTGTCAGGGAAAACTTTGGTCATAAACCCAATTTCCGGATTTGGGAGCGTTCAAGTGGAGAAATAGTGGCCAGATTTGATACCGATATTTTTCCAATAGAAATTTTTGGAGGTAAAAAAGCGATTGAACAACAATATGCCTGGCGGCATCTTAGCATGATGCATCGCGTGCTATCTATTGAACCAAAATTAAGAGAAAGGGTCAGAGAGTTGAAAAGAGAGGGTTTCAGCACCGAGGAAGCTTTTGCCGAACTGCTGGCTTTGGAGGGTAATCCATACGAGGCTTTTTTATCCCTGGAGACAAAATCTGATCAGGAGATTAAAAGCATGACTTAATTCGCCGCACGGTGCGCCGGGCACTTTCTACGGCTCCATCCATATATCCGGGAAACTCCGAAGCGGTCTCTGATCCTGAAAGGAGCAACCGGCCATCAAGGAAACTGTTCTGAAATACGGAATGCCCGTTGTTTTGATGAGGAATGATATCCTGTTCATAAGGAGCATAGCTGAAGGGTTCGTGTCTCCATACCAATTCGTGGTAACGCTGATAATGGTCGGCTTTCTCGCCATAGTAACGCCGAAGCTGCTGAATGACGTGCTTTTTACGACGTGCGCGGGAAACTGAGTGGTAGGCTTCTTTCATAAATCCTTTAAGAGCATAGCGGTTGTTACTGGAATGATCGTAGCATTCATAAACCGGTCCCACATTACTGTAAATCGTCCCGCTTGAATCGGGTTTGCGCCAAAATGGCTTCTCAAAAGTAAGTCCCACTTTAATTGCATCAGCCATCCAGGTGTCTGTTAGGGCTGCGATATTCCTGAGATCGTCAGGGAGCGGTGGGGTGATATGGACCTGTTCGACCAGCAGTTTGGGTGGGAGGGTACTGACGACGATATCAGCTTGAAAAAGGTCCTTTTCGGTCTTAATCTCGCATTTGGTTTCATTTTTTTGGAGAGATGTTACGGCCTGGTCCAATAGTATCTGACTTCCGTTGAGACGATCTGCCAGCGTTTGGACTAGGTTGTCCGATCCCCCTGCAATACGGTACGTCGGGTCCTCTTCGGTTGGCAGATCAACCAGTTGTGGAGGGACCATTGACATTGGTTCGTAGAATCCTTTGGGGCCCATGTATTGCTGCCGGATATCTATATCCAGCGCCCCGAGTAAATCCATCAAATGGTGGTGCTTTTTGCCCAGCCAGGTAGCGCCCATCTCAATGGGAGGTCCCTCTTCTGACCTGTGCGTGTATATTCGTCCCCCCAAACGGTTTCGACCTTCTAAAATATGAGCCGTCTTTCCTTCTTGTTCTAAATAATAGGCTGTGGCGAGACCTGATAGTCCGCCGCCAATGATTATAATTTCGGGTGACTGCATAGAGGTTGTTTGAAATTTATGTGCGAATATTAAGATAGGAAAACAAAAGCAAACTGAAAGCGTTCTCTTTTATCGAGAAATATTGAAATTAACCTAAATATTTATGTCTGACTTTGATGAGAAAGCCGAAGAGTGGGATACGCCGAAGAGTCGTAAGCGAGCAGCGAATATAGCAGAAGCTATTCGATCAGAAGTACCTCTCTCCAATAACATGTCGGCATTTGAATATGGTTGCGGAACCGGCCTTCTCAGCTTTGAGCTCCGCAAAGAGCTGGGCCCGATTATGTTGGCTGATAATTCGGATGGGATGCTCGAGGTATTAGAACATAAGATACGAGATGCTTCGGCCGATGATATGAAGACGGTTAAATTGAACCTTTCCTCCGACCCGCCTCCCGATCAACAATTTGACTTGGTTTACACGATGATGACCCTGCATCACATCCCGGATACCAGACATATTCTGACCCAATTTTATGCTTTGCTGAATTCTGCCGGTTACTTGTGTGTGGCGGATCTGGATGAAGAGGACGGCTCTTTTCATGGTCACGACGTGGATGACGTACATAAAGGCTTTGACCGGGCGGAGTTGGCGGACCTGGCAGAAGAAATAGGATTTACGGACATAAGCTTTTCTACTGCCTACAAAATGGAACGAGAAATAAACGAAGAGGGAGAAACGAAGTTATTTCCAATTTTTCTGATGGTGGCCCGGAAATAGATTGATTATGCAAAATCCACGTTTATGGGAGTAGGGATGCATGTATTCGTCTTCCCTGTAAACCGGAGTATCCCTGGTCGGACATCACATCCGATTTTTTGTCATAGGTAGTCTGCTACCTCTACCAGGTTCATATCCGGATGCATTTCCACAAATTCCTTCAAAAAGTAATTATGTCCGGACCCGTATATGACCAGGATACGATCTCCGGATTCTGCTATATGGGCTAAATTGGAGAAAATTTTAAGATTGCGCTCGTAGGATGAAGCCATGGTTTTCGTCCCCACAAAGTTGGATCCGCCTCCCAGTTCGGCCGTTCTCATCCTGACTTCATGAAGCCTGTCATCATGCGGCTTGCTGTTGAGCCATTTCAGGTTTTCTCTAAGCGTGGCATGTTTAAATAGACTATCCTGATAGCTGCCGATGCTCTTTTTCCAATTTTTATAAAACTCAATATAGCCGGGTTTGTTTTCTTTGGCCCATTTCATGACTTTGCCATAAGGCCAGGGTTGCTTGTAGTCTATCGAGTAAACGGATGGGTGATTTAATTTCTCCGCCAATCGAAACCCAAGCTGCTGGCGTTCGTTATTGGTTAATTCATGGGTGCCGGCAACGTAGCGTTGGTATAGGCTGTCAATCTTTGCCGAGTCCTTATAGGATGCTTCCAGGGCTATTTTATCAGGCCTGAACCCGGTTAATGAGTTAATTACGGCTTTAAGTTCCTGCTGTTTATCCTCATCCATTATATCATAAAAATCGGGCGTCTTATGAAAGTGAAAGGTTCCCAGAACCATCACCTTTGTTTGGGATTCGCCTTGAGGGTCGATATTATGCTGAGAAGTGGCATGATTTGGTATTGCTGTAAGTAATAATAGTCCAATAATTGATAAACGCATTGAATTCACGAGTTGAGAAGTTTTTTGTGAATATTAACATCAACTATACGGACTGACCTTTTATTTGTTACAATCACTTTACTCGAATACCCCGGTTAGAATGCTATTTTACTGGAGTCGCCTTGCTCGGTCTACATCTTGACTGACATCCCGGTTTTTTTAATGCGATTGTAGTTTGGCTTATTAAAATGTCGCCCAAAGGGAACTGTTCTGATCTGAATTTATTTTGAATGTTTGTCCAGTGAAACATTCACAGGTTTCAGTCGTACGCCTCATCTAAACTCATAAATTCAATCGAATCTGATTAGGTTATTCATGGTTCAAAGAGATAAATTGTATAATTTGCTAAAAAGAAATTCGCTAGTTTATTTTTTCATCACTTTAACCCTCTTGCCCCTGTTCATTTTTGGTTGCCAATCGGGTGAGGAATCCCCTTCTGCGAAGGAATCGATATATCCGGACAGTACCACGCATTATCGGGTGGATGCTGAGATTAAACCTGCCTCCGGACAGTTTGAGGTGTCGATCGATATGCGCTTTGTACCTGATGAGTCGACGGACACTCTTCAATTTCTGCTCCATGATTCGTTTAAGCTGGATGAACTTAAGGGTCAGGCCGTTGAAAATTACTCAACAAGTCCGTGGCGTTTCGGTGGAAAAGATACCGTACATACCAAGATTATCACGGTGGCTCTTGCCCGCACCGCGAATCCGTCTGACCCCGTGTCATTGACGTGGAAGTACGGCGGACAACTTCGGAATGAGCAAATTCCAGCTATTGGTGGAGCCGTCGTGTCAGAGCACTGGACCGAGCTGCCCTTTGAGGCTATTTGGATTCCGCAGGAGGCTTCCATTGGACATCGATTTACTTTTGAGGCAACCATCGATCTCCCCGAAAATTACGAGTTGGTGAGTACTGGCAAGCTGGCGGAAACAGCAGAGGGATGGCATATTCAGTCTGCTATACCGGGTCCCGATCTGCCGCTGGTGATTTCCGACCAAATGCAGAAGCGCGAGTTTAGTAAGGGCTCTTTGCCGGTGACCGTGTATCACGGGGGTGCGCCCGATTCGTTAACGACTTTTGTGGCCGAGAGAGCCGGCCAGATTCTGGATCGCTATGCCGGGCGATTTCAAGGGGGAAGTGAAACGGATGAGCTTCGCATCACGGTCGCACCTGTTGAAAGAGCTACATCAAGCAGTTATGCCCGTACCGGGTTTATCGCTCTTAAACATGGTATCGAGCCGAATATGAGCCTTTATGAGTTGATAGCACATGAGGCTGCTCACCTGTGGTGGACCGATTCTGTGAATCCGATGAGCCGTCATAATTTCCTGAATGAGTCATTTGCTGAGCACGAAGCTTGGTTGGCGCTTCAAGAGGCATATGGAGATTCCGTTTATCAGGAGCGACTCGCGAAAGCGCGTAAAAATGCTCAAAAGGCCCCGAGTTTCTACGATTGGAAACCCCGTTTCGATGGTGCTCTCTCTTATAACAAGGGCCCGGTGCTTCTGCATGAGCTGCATCAGCGAATTGGCGAATCCGACTACCGGGTTTTTGTAGAAAAGCTTCAAGAGAAGAATGTAGGAACACTCGGCGGTATGATAGCAGTGTTGGGGGAAGTTGCCGATGCCGAGACCTCATCCTGGTTTGAGGAGAAATTGTAAAGAGCTTGATAAAACCTCTCAATGCTTTTATGGATTGGATCCAAGCCGTGGGGAATAGCTTCAAAAATGGTTGTCGGTCATTAAGCGGTTTTGTTTTCACTTTTATCCGGTAGTCCGCAAACCGCTGGCGATGGCATTCACCGTCAACAGTAATTTTCGTATCAGCTCTTGGGTTTCACTCCCGTCGCTACCCCGCCATTGTTTAAGTAATTCTATCTGCTGGTGATGGAGAGCATTTAATGCATTTTCCCTCAGGGATAACAGGCTATGTACATTGGGCCGTTGTTCGGAAAGGGGCCCTTCGTAAATCATTTCGAGCATTTCCCGGGTACGTTTGTATTCCGATGATACCTTATCCATCATGCGGTTACGTATCGTCTCGTCTTGCACCAGTGCTGCATAAGACTGCATAATTTCAGGATCGGCTGTGGCAATGCTGGTAGCCGCGTTGCTGATGATGTAGTGCAGGGGAGACCAGACGAAGTTCTGTTCTTTCAGCTGATCAAAGGTATCGGGATCCTCCTCTGCCAACCACTCCAGGGCTGCTCCCACGCCATACCAGCCCGACAGGTAAAATCTAGCCTGTCCCCAGCTGAATACCCACGGGATAGCCCGCAGATCGGCGATGGTTTGCTGGCCTGTTCGCCGCGCTGGTCTTGATCCGATGCGGCTGGATTCAATAGCGTCGATCGGTGTAGCCTCTCGGAAAAAGTCGATGAATCCTTCAGATCCAACTAGTTTTTCGTAGGCTTCCCTGCTTTTTGTAGCCAGCCGATCCATCACGGGTTCCAGGAAGTGTTCGTCAGTATCGGAATATTTATGTCGACAGGTAGCACCGGTCGTGCCTGCTAACAAAAGTTCCAGGTTATAGGCGGCGTTGAGCCGATTGGCATATTTTTGCGCAATCGTTTCTCCCTGCTCGGTTAATCGTAAGTCTCCATTGAGCGTCGATTGGGGAAGTGCGTTGATAAATCGGTGGGTTGGACCGGCACCGCGACTGATGGTTCCACCTCGTCCGTGAAAGAACCGGATGTGCATACCGTGTTTTCGACCGACCTTGGCCAATGCATCTTGAGCACGGTATAGGTTCCACAGGCTGGAAAATATTCCCCCGTCTTTGTTACTGTCGCTGTAACCGATCATGACCTGCTGAACTGGTTGATCCGACTCCCGGCGTTGCTGCTGAAATTCCAGACTTCGTCTGGTCATCGGATGGGAAAGAAAATCATCAAGAATCTGCGGAGCTTTTTGCAGATCGTCGATCGTTTCGAAAAGAGGGACGACAGGGAGCTTGCAAATCAGTCCGTCATTCGTGTCTGCGACTAACCCGGCTTCGCGTGCCAGCAAATAAACCGACAACAAGTCGGATAGACTCCGGGTCATGCTCACAATCATAGCTCCCAACCCGTTTGATCCATAATTTTTAATATGGTCTGATACTACCCGGTAAGCACTTAGTACCGCTTCGGCCTCATCGCCCAGCTTCATATCCTGGTGAGTGAAGGGACGAGGGGATTTTAGTTCTGTATTGAGAAAATCGAGACGTTTTTCTTCATTCCAATTCGAAAAGTCAGCAGCTTCATTGCCGCCGGCTTCCAGCAACTGCTTGACAGCCAGATCGTGAAAACGACTGTTCTGCCGGATGTCCAGTGCAGCTAAATGAAATCCGAAGGTCTGGACGGAACGGATAACGGGATTCAGGTCATTCCAGACGATCCGCTTTGCATTAAGCTCCAGCAGTTCATTTCGTAAAAATTTCAAATCTTCCAGCAGTTCGGCCGAATAGGTATAGGTGGATGTATAATCATTGTGGGCCTTGAGGGGCAGGCGACTTATTAACAGGTTTACAAACTGCCGCCAGGGTTCATCAGGATTTCGTTCAATGGCTTGTTCCCCAACAGCCCCCAATTCATCTTTCAGTTCTTCCTTTTTGTCTAATAAAGCCTGGGTGGGACGCTGTAAAAATTCAGAGAGACTTAGTTTCCGGACCAGCTCTGTAAGTTGTTGTTTGATCAGGTTGAGCGCATTTTGCCGCAACTCTTGCAGCGTTTCCCGGGTGACTTCAGAGGTGACCAACGGGTGGCCGTCACGATCACCGCCGACCCAGTTGCCGAATGAGAGCTTGGGTAGTTGTGAGGGATCTTCCAGCAAGGCGGGATCAAAACCCATCGACTGCCAGGCGTGACGCAGGCGGCGATCCACTTCGGGAAGCACGTTGGGAAATACATTACGCAGGTAATATAAAATGTTTCGTCGCTCGGAGGCGACATCCGGCTTCTCCAGATAAATTTCCCCGGTCCGCCACAGCCGTTCAAGCTCCGTTTTTATCTCCCGGCGATTTTCCTCCCGTTCGGAAGGCGTCCACATCTGATTTTCACGTCGGACCATCAGCAAATACAAGCGGCGGTGATGTTCCAGAACCGTGGCTCTTTTTGCTTCGGTGGGATGGGCTGTAAGCACGGGCTCCACTTTGATATCTGATAAAACTTGGGCAATGTCTTCTTGCGAGACCTCCTGGTCTTTTAACCGTTGCAAGTTTTGCTGCCAGAGACCGGAAACCTCTGTCAACTGTTCCTTGGTCTCCAGATTTCGACGCATCTGCACCGCTGCGTTTTCCTCGACCATGTTCAACAATTGAAAAGCAATAGAATAGGCCTGTGCTCTGCGATGTGGACGTTTTTTCTGATCGGTGTCCTCCTTGCCGACGATCCAGGGAAGTTGCCCGGCAAGTTCTGATTCTCCCTGTTCTTCCAGGACCTCCTTGAAGCATTCCATGATAAAGGTGAGGTCCGATTGAATTTTTTCCAGGTTTTCCTTGTATAATTTGCTAACAATCATTGAGCCACCTCCTGTCGATTAATGTAATTTTTTAATACGGGAAGCACATAAAAATTTAAAAAAAACTGATAAAATCCGATTACTTAATCCTGCCGGAAAAATTGTTACGGGTGAGGTTATCAACTGTTTGCAAAGGACACGTATTTATTATATTCTTAATACGTGTATATTTTGACTCAACCTACGAAATATGAAAAAGAAAATAACACTTACTATTGAGGAATCAGTGAAGAATCGGGCCAGGAATTATGCCAGGAATCACAATACAAGTATCTCCAGGTTAGTCGAGCGTTACCTGGATGAAATTACGGAAGAAGACACTGCGTTTGTCGCGGAGCCTGGTTCCTGGACCGACCAACTATTGGGAGCGGTCAGCGTTCCTCCCGAATACAAGGAGATGGACTATAAAGAAATAAAACAGAAAGAACTCCTTAAAAAATATGGACGATAGGTATCTGCTGGATGTAAATGTTTGTCTGGATGTACTGTTGAAACGGGATCCGCATTGGCATGATGCAGCACAGATATTTGAAGCTATTGAACGAACAACGATTGCAGGCGCAGTATCCGCTATTTCTTTTGATACGATGTTCTACGTAATGCGGGCATTCATTTCCGCGGATCAGGCAACCAGTCTGTTGAATAAGCTGGTCAAAAATATAGAGATTGTCGATGTTACCGGGAGCATAATCGAGAACTCCCTGATGGATAAGTGGAATGACCTGGAAGATTGTATACAATACCATGCGGCCATAGAAGGGGAATGCAAGGGAATAATTACACGGGATTTGGGCGATTTCCCGGAGGATGCTATTATACCAATCTACACCCCGACTCAATTTATGGAGGAATTCCTTTAATAAGAGTGCTATCCCCGTGTGTACGGGGCAACCACGCGCAGCCCTTCTGCACGCACATATTTCCAGGGTCTATCCCCGTGTGTACGAGGCAACCGATCAGAGACACTGATCCGGTAATTGCGCGGGGGGTCTATCCCCGTGTGTACGGGGCAACCCATTTCCCAGCCGGGAACGCCACCCGATCCGAGGGTCTATCCCCGTGTATACGGGGCAACCCCCAGGCAAAATCTAACCGCAGGCAGTATAATGGGTCTATCCCCGTGTATACGGGGCAACCGAACTGCAATTCGACACGGAAGAGTTGAAAGAGGGTCTATCCCCGTGTATACGGGGCAACCTTCTTGCCCGTAAAAATAGGCCATTTCCTTCAGGGTCTATCCCCGTGTATACGGGGCAACCCTGAATATCAGGCATAACGGATCAATTATTGGGGGTCTATCCCCGTGTATACGGGGCAACCATAAGAGAGGATGTGCTTGAGGATTTTCCCGTGGGTCTATCCCCGTGTATACGGGGCAACCTTCTTCGATGCGAATTTTTCGGTCTGAGTATTGGGTCTATCCCCGTGTATACGGGGCAACCGATGAACCAGCCAATGAAGGAATTTTAGAACGGGGTCTATCCCCGTGTATACGGGGCAACCGATTTAATTGATATAGTAGGGAGTTATTTTAAGGGTCTATCCCCGTGTATACGGGGCAACCGATCAGTCGTTTGACGATCTGGTTCATTTCGAGGGTCTATCCCCGTGTATACGGGGCAACCGTCCGCGAGATTGAACAAGAACATGCCGAAGAGGGTCTATCCCCGTGTATACGGGGCAACCTTGGTAACGTCCCCCGCAGTATTGCTAAACCAGGGTCTATCCCCGTGTATACGGGGCAACCTCGTTTCTTTCCAGCGCTGCGATTGTTTCGGAGGGTCTATCCCCGTGTATACGGGGCAACCTCGATTTGTCGGGGTTGGTGCGGGCCAGAATAGGGTCTATCCCCGTGTATACGGGGCAACCCGTCAGGCTCCATTTATCCCCGTCAAAGGATAGGGTCTATCCCCGTGTATACGGGGCAACCCTCCCAATGGATTATAATCTTTTCCTTCTTCGAGGGTCTATCCCCGTGTATACGGGGCAACCGTAATTTGTCCCAGATTGGTCGCCCATTCCGGGGGTCTATCCCCGTGTATACGGGGCAACCGGGGATTTTGTCCGAATACCTCATTATGCCTCGGGTCTATCCCCGTGTATACGGGGCAACCTATAAGTATATCTATATAAATGGGGTTCTGGATGGTCTATCCCCGTGTATACGGGGCAACCCCCGTAAGTCGAACCATTGACCGTTTTAAGAAGGGTCTATCCCCGTGTATACGGGGCAACCTAGGTATCATTTGCTCCACTCAGCACAGCCACGGGTCTATCCCCGTGTATACGGGGCAACCGAAATAGCATCTGCCGATTCTGATACCGACTTGGGTCTATCCCCGTGTATACGGGGCAACCCATGAAGGTACAAGCCGATGTGGACCTCCAGCGGGTCTATCCCCGTGTATACGGGGCAACCGAGGCTCGTTACCTCGTTAAGCATAGTTCCGCGGGTCTATCCCCGTGTATACGGGGCAACCGGAGATGAGTCACGAAGCCCGTGAGCTTGAATGGGTCTATCCCCGTGTATACGGGGCAACCTTCTCACGGGTGGTGGTTTTGCGATTTTGCGGGGGTCTATCCCCGTGTATACGGGGCAACCCTTCCAGTAACCCGGATTACCCCGGAAGAACGGGGTCTATCCCCGTGTATACGGGGCAACCCTAATCCATTTTCGACCTCATCAACGTTATACAGGGTCTATCCCCGTGTATACGGGGCAACCTCCATAGTCAGGGGAGGATTACCAAAACGAAAGGGTCTATCCCCGTGTATACGGGGCAACCAACCCTCTTGTACTGGGGTTTATTGCATGACAAGGTCTATCCCCGTGTATACGGGGCAACCAACTTGATTCACGGATACACCTGGTAATGCGAGGGTCTATCCCCGTGTATACGGGGCAACCCATTCGGGAAGATGTCAGCACTCAGCGTAAGGTCGGGGTCTATCCCCGTGTATACGGGGCAACCGAAGCGTCGTGGACCGGCGTTTCAGACCAATAGGGTCTATCCCCGTGTATACGGGGCAACCAGTAGTCGTTCCAATCACCGCTGCTCCAATCGGGGTCTATCCCCGTGTATACGGGGCAACCCTAATTTTGTTAGGCTCATTGATCAGCCCCATGGGGTCTATCCCCGTGTATACGGGGCAACCGATATTAAGATCGGGCTGCGGATGGCTATCAAGGGTCTATCCCCGTGTATACGGGGCAACCTTGGAGAGCCGATTGTCCAGCCTACCAAGTACGGGTCTATCCCCGTGTATACGGGGCAACCTCCAACATCCAACAACCATAACTATGCCGTAAGGGTCTATCCCCGTGTATACGGGGCAACCAATAACGCTTTGGGATTTGGGGGTTCCTGATAAGGTCTATCCCCGTGTATACGGGGCAACCCGGGGTTTCCCATCAATGGAATTGATACCAATGGGTCTATCCCCGTGTATACGGGGCAACCGCTTTCGGAACCTTTCATTCGATATGGTAAAGGGGTCTATCCCCGTGTATACGGGGCAACCGTGAAGAAACCCGTGAAAACCGGGCCAAAGCTGGGTCTATCCCCGTGTATACGGGGCAACCCGGGACAGTACGATCCTGAACACCTTCGCCAAGGGTCTATCCCCGTGTATACGGGGCAACCTAATATGGTCCACGACTCCTTTTCCTTTTCGTGGGTCTATCCCCGTGTATACGGGGCAACCACTATCTCCGTTTGGTTGTTTCGGTTCTAGCAGGGTCTATCCCCGTGTATACGGGGCAACCACCGCTTTTTGGATCACCCATTATTGGTCCTTGGGTCTATCCCCGTGTATACGGGGCAACCGCCACGGGAATTTCTTTTGCGGCTTTATTTGGGGGTCTATCCCCGTGTATACGGGGCAACCGTAGGGGTTCCGTCAGGACTGCCGATAGATAAGGGTCTATCCCCGTGTATACGGGGCAACCTAACTGCTGGCTGATCCCGGTCGCTCTCCAAAGGGTCTATCCCCGTGTATACGGGGCAACCAAGCAGAAAAGTCTTCACTAAGCAGCAGCGCAGGGTCTATCCCCGTGTATACGGGGCAACCGATGCGGGTATCAAAAGAAAACTCAAGTGTCTGGGTCTATCCCCGTGTATACGGGGCAACCGCGATCTGCAGGACCTGCGGATACGAAGAAGAAGGTCTATCCCCGTGTATACGGGGCAACCGCTGATTTTTGGAGGCATTATTTAAAAGAGAAGGGTCTATCCCCGTGTATACGGGGCAACCCAGCGCATCTGGGTTAATCGCTGGCATATGCAGGGTCTATCCCCGTGTATACGGGGCAACCACAGCGATGCATAAATACCTGGGCATACTTTTGGGTCTATCCCCGTGTATACGGGGCAACCTGTCCACGAACTGAGCGGTAGGGATCGTAATCGGGTCTATCCCCGTGTATACGGGGCAACCCTTTATACCACGGCTTTTGATTATTCTTCATGGGGTCTATCCCCGTGTATACGGGGCAACCCTATACAGATACAACCGCTGTTAATAATACAAGGGTCTATCCCCGTGTATACGGGGCAACCATATTGATGTTGAAGCCAACGGCGATTTTTATGGGTCTATCCCCGTGTATACGGGGCAACCTACGGTATTTATGCGATATGTATCAGGCTGAAGGGTCTATCCCCGTGTATACGGGGCAACCCCTGTGAACTTTTAGCACAGGAACTGTCATCTTGACTTAATTATATTAGAGATGAAGTGAATTTCAAATAAATATTGACAATCTAAATATTCGTAATTATATAAGGTTAGTTGGTTGAGTTGACTTATACATGTTTAGGAGGTATTTGGCTGGTAATGCTACTTTTGTCAACAGCATTGAGAAAAAATGCGGAATTTTAAAGAGAGGAGTATTTGACACCTAAAACGATTTCCCAAATCAGGAAGGGGCAAATTAGCAAGAGTCTATCCATCGAGCGAACACCATTTATTTTTTTGGATATTGAAACGACAGGACTGCACCCCGAAAAAGGAGCTGTCGTTACAGAAATTGCTATGTTGAATCGTTACAACCAATTCTATCATTGGAAGTTTGTCAAAAATCATAATGAGCAATTAGCAGTAGCATTAGAACACATTATGAGTCAATTGACTGCGGGGGTTGTAGTGGGCCATAACGTGGGGTTTGACTTGGGTTTTCTAGCTTACAAGTCTGATCTGTTTAAAGGTAGAGGGCCAAACGTATGGTTTGTAGATACCTTGGGGCTAAGTAAAAAGTATTGTAAAGGAATTAGCGATTTTAAGTTATCGTCTCTTTTGCAGTATTTCGATATTACCGTTAATGGTCAACTGCATACGGCTGTGGTAGATGCAGAAGCTGTTAGAGCATTATTCTGGAAATTGATTAGTATTGGAAATGTTGAATCACTCAATCAGGCTAAAGTTAAACGCTTGAATTGGTCTACATTCTGATATATGAAAGGAGAGTTAAATGAAAATAAATTCTGGGCCAAACTGGAGAGGAGTCATGAGGGGAGTGCCATACAATGGCACCCGTTGATTGCCCACTCTGCCGATGTTGCTGCTGTTACCGAGGCCTTGTTACGGAGAACGGCGTTAAATCAACGGTTGGCTAACATTATTAATAAAGAATCACTTAATGAGGTCAATATAGCCCGATTGGCTGCTTTAACGGCAATTCATGATGCGGGAAAGGCCAATCATGGATTTCAAAACCGTGCATTTGAACATAAAAAACCGCAATCTGGTCATGTATCTCCAATAATTGATCTCATTAATGCCGACGCTAAAACGCAGGAGGAGTATCTACTTCCACTGGGTATAGGAGAGATGCTTGAGTGGTTTCGGTCTGATGAGGATTTAGTGCATTTTTTAATGGCTACGTGGGGACATCATGGTCGTCCTGTTAAGCCTGGCCAAACTTTTCGCAAAAGTTTGTGGAAGGATAATAATGAACGTGTTCCCTTGGAAGAGTTAAGATCACTTGGACAAAGTCTCCATAAGTGGTTTCCAACGGCTTATGATGATAAAGCAGAAAAATTTCCATCTGAACCTTGTTTGCAACATGCATTTAATGGTCTTTTAACGCTCGCTGACTGGATCGGCTCGGATCCAAAATTCTTTCCATTTGCAGAGGACTTGAGTAATTATATTGAGAAAGCCCGTGAAAAAGCTTCACATGCCATTGATAAACTAGTCCTTGATCCTAGCTTAGCAAGAAAGCAACTTGGTAAGAAAACCGCTGGTTTTGGCAGCATATCGGAGTGGGAACCATATGATATCCAAGAAAAATGCCAAGACTTACCCCTGTTCGAAAATGGTTCTTTAACGGTATTGGAATCAGATACAGGTTCGGGGAAAACAGAAGCGGCACTGGCTCGATTTATCAGATTGTATCAAGCTGGATTGGTTGATGGAATGTATTTTGCAGTGCCCACACGAAGTGCTGCGACACAGCTTTACAAAAGAGTTCAAGAGGCAGTAGTAAAGGCTTTTTCAGATGAAAATTCACGTCCTCCTGTCGTCCAGGCAGTTCCTGGATATATCAAAGTGGATGATGTTGAGGGCAAGCCGCTTCCACCGTTTGAGGTGCAGTGGCCGGATGATCAGCAGGACTATTTGCGTGAAAGAGGATGGGCGGGGGAGCATCCCAAAAGATACTTGGCCGGAGCCGTGGTAGTCGGCACCATAGATCAGGTTTTGCTTTCTACGCTTCAGGTAAGTCATGCACATATGCGCGCCACAGCGTTGCTTAGACACTTTCTAGTTGTGGATGAAGTGCATGCTTCTGATGCATATATGAGTCGGCTGTTGGATCGCGTATTGAACTTTCATCTCGAAGCGGGTGGTCATGCTTTGCTTATGTCTGCCACCTTGGGTACTGCTTCCCGGTTGCATTTAACAAGTAAAACGAATCATAATTTGCCCTCACCGAAAGAATCGGAGCAAATATCTTATCCACTGATTACACATGTAGATTCTTCGCGTGATAACCCCACTGAATGGACACCGGATTCATCCAACGACCAAAAAGAGGTATGTGTAACAACAGAACATATCGCCGGAAAGCAAGATCAAATTGCAAGAATGGCAGTTCAAAAAGCGAAAAAGGGAGCACGGGTTTTAATCATTCGAAATCTGGTGGATGATTGCATTAAGACTCAAAAAGCACTTGAAGAGTTGCTGGATAATAATTCCGATCTATTGTTTAAAGTTAATTCCGTATCGGCGCCTCACCACTCGAGATTCGCTCCGGAAGATCGAAACAAGTTGGATCAGGCGATAGAATCCACTTTTGGGAAAGACACTGAATCGAGCTCTATAATAGCTGTAGCAACCCAGACAGTTGAGCAAAGTTTGGACATAGATGCAGATTTTATGATTACTGATCTATGTCCAATGGATGTGTTTCTTCAGCGGTTAGGTCGTTTGCAACGACATAACAAACAAAGACCAGAAGAATTTCAAAAAGCTCATTGTATTGTATTAACCCCGGGAGATCGTGATTTGGAAAATGCGATCGGTAGAGATGGAAAAGGTGCAAAGGGGAAACATGGATTGGGTACGGTGTATCAGGATCTCAGAGTAATCGAAGCTACTTGGCGAGTGCTGGAGAATGATCAAAATAGTACTTGGGAAATACCGTCTCATAATAGGAAACTCGTTGAACAAGCGACTCATCCGCAGATATTATGGAAGATTGTTGAGGAACTGGAGGGAAAATGGACGGAACATCAACAATATATCGAAGGACAGAGAGTGGCTGACAGACAAATTCCAAATCTAGTTGGAATTGATTTTAGTAAACCTTTTGGGCAAGAAGGATTTGCCGAGGATTTGAAAAATGTTAAAACACGCCTTGGCAGAGATGACTACCAGGTGTTTTTACCGAACTCCCGGACAAGTCCTTTTGGAGAGCAAGTTGAAGAGATGACGATTACGGAGTGGCAGTTAGCCGAGAAACCGGATAAATCCGATAATGAGGCAGATTCAATTAGTTCGTTTGAAGGTGGATTTAGCTTTAAATTTCACGGGCAGTCATTTCGATACGATCGATTTGGCTTGACGCCTAATTCATAGGACCTAACTACTTGAAAAGGTTTTAAGATGGCTTATTCATTACTGAAAGATTCAATTATCAGCGTACGGTTCAAAGAAGGAAGAAAAATAGAAAAAATAGCGCTGCCTGAGGTATTTGAAGGTTTGATGCAGAATAAAATTGTTTCATTTGAAGCACTTCAGCCCCATCAAAAACAACCTTGGTTCAGTTTTCTGGTTCAACTTGGTGCAATGGCGGTGGCTCGAGAAGCAGATGGAGAAATTCCCATAGAGGCGTCAAATTGGTCCGACTTGTTATTGGGATTGAGCGAGGAGAACTATTATGCATGGCAGCTGGTAGTTGATGATATCTCGCAACCTGCTTTCATGCAGCCACCGGTACCGGAAGGGTCATTGGAAGATGCGGGGTATAAAGCTGATGTTCGAACTCCTGATGAGCTTGATATGCTGGTGACTTCAAAAAATCATGATGTGAAACGCACAAGGATTTTGCGGCCTGCTATTGAGCATTGGTTATTTGCACTTATCACACTCCAAACAATGGAAGGTATTATGGGCAGGGGAAACTATGGTATTGTTAGGATGAATGGAGGTTATGGGAACAGACCATTTGTTGGGTATACATCGGATTTGTCATGGTCAAAACATTTCAAACGGGATTTAAAGGTGTTACTAGAGAAGCGAGACAAACTGTTAGACATGTATAAGGAAGGAGGTCATGTATTGCTATGGCTGTCGGAATGGGACGGAAATAAAACCAGTGGTATTCCTATAAATAAATGCGATCCTTATTTTATCGAAATTTGCAGAAGAATCCGATTCTTACGGGAAGAAGACAAGATTATTTGCTATCGTACCAATACCAAAGCTGGAAGGATCTCAGCCTCTGATGATCTTCACGGTCAGACAAACGATCCCTGGACTCCCATTGATAAAAGTGAACTTAAGGCATTGACAGTTGGTGAATCGGGGTTTTCCTATAAACTGCTGCAAAATTTACTCCTTGGAGATGAATATTCTGCTCCAATTGCTCTGGAATTTCAAGATGATGAAGAAGAAGGCGCCTATTTGGTGGCAAGAACGCTGGTACGCGGTCAAGGAAAAACAGATGGCCTCCATCAGCGTATAGTGCCAGTCCCCTCTGATGTAACTCGTAGACTTTTCAAAGATCCCACCGAAAAAGAGAAACTGGCCAAACGTGCAAAGCAACGAGTTGAACTGGCAGGTCATGTTCAGAACAATATTCTAAGACCGGCAATTTCGCCCTTGCTTGCAAGTGGTAAAGAGCAAAGGGTAAGTCCGGACAAGATAAGACCCTGGCTGGATCGGTTCGATGATAGTATTGATGAACATTTTTTCGATTCGCTGTGGGGATCAGTAGATAAACCGGATGAAGAAGCACGTCGTATGTGGGAGGAGATTCTATATCGGGAAGCTCAAAAGCAGTTGGAAAAAGCGGAGCAAAGTATCCCGATGGCAGATATCAGAAGACTCAAGGCTATTAGTAAAGCACGTTCTATATTTGGTTTTCGGGTTAGACAAGAGCTTGAAATGTTTAATCAACCTGCCAATACTCATTAATAGTTAAATGAAGGTGTCCATATGCATTCCAACAAGGAAATGGAAGAGACCGAAAAGAGCCAGGTAACGTTGGTAAATTATGGTAAAATTGTGGGAAAAATTGCTGAAATGATGAGAAGTGGCCGGCTTTCGACCGGCGATCTGGCTGAATTGCGACGTATATCACCTGATAAGCCATTTACATCTGTACTTTGGCGATTGTTAATGGAGCTTGAAATTGACCAATCTCCATACTGGATTCGGCAACAAGAATGGGAGCGACGGTGGGCCACGATGATGATGTGTATGGCACATTGTGTGGGATTACATAACTACAATACTTCATTTGGTCAGGGGTTGGCTGAAGCCGGTTGGTCGGAGCTGCGATTTGTTCAGCTTATGAGAGCTGAGGGACAGATACTGGAAAAACTTTTGCGAAGAGTGGCTCAATATCTCTCAAGTAAAAATAAGAAAGTTAACTGGACGGGAGCAGCAGAGCTAATATTTTTCCAACACGGGAAAAGAGCCCAGGAAAAAAGACTTGATATTTCACGCGATTATTACAAGACCATTTATCAGTCAGAAAAACAATAGTCCATCTAATAATATTATCTCAATGGAGACTAAATTATGAACTCATCAAAATTTCTACAGATTCATACCTTAACATCGTATCCAGCAACTCTCTTAAACCGCGATGATGCGGGTTTTGCTAAACGTCTGCCTTTCGGAGGAACCACGAGAACACGAGTTTCTTCTCAATGCTTGAAATACCACTGGCGGAATTATGAGGGGAAGAATGCCTTGTATAAAATCAAAGAATCAAAAAAGTCATTCCGCTCACGTGAAACTTTCCAGCGGAAACTTGCAAAGCCTTTATTAAAAGAAGATTATCCTAAGCAATTGATAATTGCGGCTGTCGAAAGTTTTAAAGTTTTGCTCTTACATGATAATGATCATTTGGATAAAAATGACCATTTAAAAAAATCAAGTTTCAAAGATTTTATTTCTAAGGAAAATTTAGAAGCTCTTCATACGGACCAATTAACAATTTTTGGTGTACCTGAGATTAAATACTTACAAAAAGTAGTTCGAGAAGAGTTGCAGAATTTAGATGATGAATTTGGTAATCTAAATAGGGAGACTGAGATTACGGAAGAGATTGTTAATAAAGCCTATGAAGAATTCAACGATTATTTTAAATCAAGAGGAAAAAAATCTACAATTAAGAAAAATCTTAAGGGATTAAAAATGGCAGCTGGCCTGGACGCGGCTATGTTCGGTCGCATGGTGACCAGCGATATCCTGTCGCGTGGAGATGCAGCCATTCATGTGGCTCATGCGTTTACCACTCATGCGGAAGAAAGCGAGAGCGATTATTTTTCTGCTGTTGATGAGCTCCGTCGCGATCAACCCGGTGAAAGCGGAGAACTCGGCGCCGGTCATATTAACAGCACAGAGTTAAATAGCGGCCTATTCTATAATTATGTTGTGGTGGATCTTCCTCTGCTAGTATCAAATCTTGAAGCGGAAGAACGCCAAAACTGGCAGGATGCGAACAAGGACCTGGCTTCGGAAGTGATAAGGCGGCTGATTCATATTATTGCGACTGTTTCACCAGGTGCTAAATTAGGATCGACTGCTCCCTATTCGTATGCACAATGCTTGTTAGTGGAAGCCGGAAGCGCACAACCGCGAACGCTTGCTAATGCTTTTCAGCAGGCTGTATCAACAAATGGAGAGGGCGTACTGGCTAATAGTTTTGAGGCGATGGGAAATTATATCAAGGAATTGGATGAGATGTATGGGCAACACAATGATCGCATACTTGCTGCAATGGAGCCGAAGGATAAACTACTGGATTTTCTTGAGCTTGATACTACTAATACGGTTCCCGAGGTAGCCGACTGGGCTGCCAATCAAGTGAATGGAGATCAGTAATGGATATTTTGTTACTTCGTTTGGATGCACCTATAATGAGTTTTGGAGCTCCTATAGTTGATCGCTTTGGGGTGATACAGCCTTATCCCGCTTTATCTATGATGACGGGTTTATTGGCGAATGCTCTGGGGTATGATCATAGCGATTTTCAAAAGTTGCAAGAACTGCAGGATAGAATTGTATATGCAGTTAGACAAGATCGGGCTGGCGAAAAAATACAGGACTACCAAACGGTCGACTTGTCGCAGAATTTTATGCAGGATGAAAATGCCTGGACCACGCAGCATCGCCTGGATGAAAGAAAAGGAGGTTCGGCTAGCGAGGAGACTCATATTCGACTCAGGGATTATTGGGCCGATGCCAGCTATACGATAGCATTAACGATGAAACCTGCTGACGGCAAACCAGCGATGGATGATCTTGAAAAAACGCTTAAGAACCCGGAAAGACCTTTATTTATTGGTCGCAAATCCTGTTTGCCCGCCACATCAATTTTTCTTGAGCGTTGTTCAAGGCGTAATTTAATTGAAGCCCTGAAAAAAATTGCTCCTTCAAACCAACGAGGAGAGGAGAGGGATAAATATAAAGTTTGGTGGCCGGTAGATGAGAACCACGAAGATTTAATTGCTGATATTGAGTTGCCTGTGACAGATCAACGTGATTGGTCAAATCAAATTCATGCAGGTGAGCGCTGGATTGCCAAAGGAGAGATTAAACTTCAAATTGGAGGAAATAGCAATGAATCCTAGCAGTGCTGACTTATTATACATGATACAAATGTGGCTTGACACGCGAAAGCTCAGCCAACTTGGTCGTATGTTGCGGTTGCCGTTAAGAAAGGTTGGGAATAACTATCTAGTACATAGTGCCCTAGCTGAACTGTTTCAAGATCAAGCTCCCAAACCGTTTTGTGTAGAGGATAAACATCGCCAAATAAACGAATATGACGACCAGAACGGACGCCA
This sequence comes from uncultured Balneolaceae bacterium, assembly GCA_913057825.1. GTDB lineage: Bacteria > Bacteroidota > Rhodothermia > Balneolales > Balneolaceae > CAJXOW01. The sequence goes on from CAJXOW010000037.1 coordinate 26,190, forward strand.
AATTCGCACTTTATGCTATTCCGATTTAGATAGTGAATCACTGCAGAAATTGGCCCAAGGTTTTGCAAGTCCGACGGTATATGAAATAGTTGATTGGGATCGTATAGCTTCAAAGCCTATGCCAGATGAATATCCAGATGGAATGAAGTTGGGATTTGAGTTAAGAGCCTGTCCTGTAATTCGCAAAGCTTCAGACGGCCCCAAATGGAAGGAGGGACAGGAAGTTGATGCTTTTCTTTCAAGGGTCTGGGAGGTAGATGATCCGGATATCGATGTGGATCGGGAAGAAACTTATGTTAAATGGTTAAAGAGACAGTTTGAGAATAGAGGAGGAGCCAAACTGATTGAAGCCAATATGAAGCGTTTTTCCCTCGAGCGTATGAGTCGCCGTAACCACAGCCCAGATCGTAAAGTAAAAATGATAAAAAGACCTGATGTTACATTAACAGGTAAACTGGAGGTTATTGATAATGATGCCTTTAAACAATTACTAAATAAAGGTATCGGACGCCATAAAAGTTTTGGATATGGAATGTTAAAAATACGACGAGCGTGATTGGAGTATAAATGCAAGGCTCAATTAGATGGTACTAAAAGGACGATTAGGACTAGAAACTTCGAGAGTGCCCCATGCAGATCGGTTTGGCCTGATGTGGCTGGAGCGGGGAAAGTTGGCCGTAGAAAGTGGCAACCTGGTCTTTACGACAGCAGGGACTGATCAATTAGAAGCTGGGGCTTATGAAATTCCGTTGCAACAGGTATCAAATATCTTGATGGGCCCCGGAGGGGTTATAAGTCATGATGCATTACGGATTTTGGCTCGGCAACAAACCGGTTTGCTTGCAGTGGGATCAAGAGGAGTAAGGTTATATGCTGTGAGTATGCCAACCGGTCCGGATCGGTCTGGATTAGCTCGAAAACAGGCTCAATTATGGGCTGATACTGAGTCAAAAAAGGCTGTTATAAAACGCATGTACGCCTTTCGATTTGAGGGTGGTTTGCCTGATTACGCACATGATATAGATTCATTGAGGGGGATGGAAGGGAAAAGAGTAAAAAAGGTGTATAAACGGTTAGCCGATCAATATGGTGTGGAGTGGAGCGGTCGCCGGTATGATCGGCAAAATCCAGATCAAAATGATACTGTTAATAAAGCTATTAATCATGCAGCTACAGCAACGTATGCGGCGTCTCAGATAGCTGTAGCGGTTACCGGAGCCATTCCACAACTGGGATTTATACATGAATCGTCGGGACGGGCATTTGCCTTGGATATTGCTGATTTATTCAGAACTTCAGTAATGCTGCCCATTGCATTCAGAGCGACAAAAAATCATAAAAAATCCCAAAATATTAAAATTGAATCACAGGCTCGAATGCAGGCCGGAAAAACGTTTCAAAAAGAAAATGTAATTCCAAAAATGATCGAGCAGATCAAGGTGATAATCAATGGTGATGACAATAGCAATAACTCGTAATTTACCGGATCGATTTGGTGGATTTATTGGATCATGTATGCATGAACTGGCTCCTGGCGTTTATGTAGCCCCAAAAATGAAAAAATCTGTCCGAGAAAGATTATGGAAAGTCATGATGGAGTGGTCGGAATTGATTCCTGATGACGGTGGAATTGTTCTGTTTTGGAGAAGTCCGGAAGCCCCGTCCAATTTGGCGGTAAGAGTTTTAGGATGGCCTAAAAAAGAACTGGTTGAATATGAAGGCATGTGGTTAACCCATCGTAATTTAACCGAATATCATAATATAGGGGAGTTAAAAGAGATGTCTGATTTGAAGGAACCCGAGTTTAGTGAAGAGGATCCATCAATTCAGGATTTTTGATGATTTAATGATAACGTTTATAAAAAGGGGTCTATCCCCGTGTATACGGGGCAACCTATGATGCGGATTTCGAGGGCATGGATGACAAGGGTCTATCCCCGTGTGTACGGGGCAACCTTTGCAGCTTCCCGGGGCGTCGATCCCGGCCGGGGTCTATCCCCGTGTGTACGGGGCAACCTCTTCGGTTTTCGCTTGGTAGCTTGCATAATGGGGTCTATCCCCGTGTGTAAGGGGCAACCTTCGATTCTGATTCAGGGCCTTGCGTCTCCTGGGGTCTATCCCCGTGTGTACGGGGCAACCGTAAACTTACTCTCCGGACGGGAGGTAAATAGGGGTCTATCCCCGTGTGTACGGGGCAACCTTGGGGATTCCTTGTTTTCGGTTCGTGGAACCGGGTCTATCCCCGTGTGTACGGGGCAACCAACATAAAAGATTATGAGCGAAGAAGGCGACAGGGTCTATCCCCGTGTGTACGGGGCAACCTCTAACGACCGCTTTATAGCGCCTCCATAGCTCGGTCTATCCCCGTGTGTACGGGGCAACCCAACGGGAACCTCTTCAGCCGGTATGTCCTCACGGGTCTATCCCCGTGTGTACGGGGCAACCGCCGAATTTGAAAACCTTGCGGCTTCCCTCATGGGTCTATCCCCGTGTGTACGGGGCAACCCAGATCATTCCCTTTTAATTCAGACATTGGTAAGGTCTATCCCCGTGTGTACGGGGCAACCCACGCTCGTCGTCGACGGATAGAACGTGTCGAGGGTCTATCCCCGTGTGTACGGGGCAACCTATGGTGTTGCAGTAGACATAACAGTTTCTTAGGGTCTATCCCCGTGTGTACGGGGTAACCCGGAAGAGCGTATCCCCTCGGAAGATAACGATGGGTCTATCCCCGTGTGTACGGGGCAACCATTGGCTTGCCACACCCCTTACACCTTGCCCTGGGTCTATCCCCGTGTGTACGGGGCAACCCCGATGTGTGCCGACATCAATAACATATTGAGGGGTCTATCCCCGTGTGTACGGGGCAACCGTGTCCCAATCGTTCTGGCCCCGGCGGCCGTAGGGTCTATCCCCGTGTGTACGGGGCAACCTGTGACAGATGCCATTATTCATCCTCTTTGTCGGGTCTATCCCCGTGTGTACGGGGCAACCAATCGTATAATTCGCCAATAGTATCTTTCTGCGGGTCTATCCCCGTGTGTACGGGGCAACCCCCTCTACCTTTTTCTGATCCTCTAAGAACTGGGGTCTATCCCCGTGTGTACGGGGCAACCCCGCCGGGGGCAAATTCGAGCTAGCACAACCAGGGTCTATCCCCGTGTGTACGGGGCAACCGGGCCTGAGTCAGCTCGGTTAGTATGGACGTATAGGGTCTATCCCCGTGTGTACGGGGCAACCCACGTTTCCGACCACACCGTTGATGGCGTAAGGGGTCTATCCCCGTGTGTACGGGGCAACCTCGATAATGCCGTTATAGGTCCGGTCTTCACTGGGTCTATCCCCGTGTGTACGGGGCAACCCCTGTGAACTTTTAGCACAGGGGTTGTCATCTTGACTGTATTATTCGAGTAAATTCAATATGCGGACAAAAAGAACTCGGTCCGGGGGTAAATACATCATCAATTACTGATTTGCGCTTAAATCCCGTACTTCCTGCAGGTTTTTCTTGAGCTCTTCATCGGTGAAGGCATGGTCACTGAGCTTGCCGGCAAAGTAATCTTCGTAGGCAGACATATCAACAAAACCGTGGCCGCAAAGGTTAAACAGTATCGTCTTTTCTTTACCTTCCTCTTTAGCTTTGTTGGCTTCACGAATGGCCTGGGCGATGCCGTGGGTTGCCTCGGGAGCCGAAATGAATCCCTCCGTTTTAGCAAAAAGCACGCCGGCTTCGAAGCACTCGAGCTGCTGCAGGGCCACCGCTTCGATCAGGTCGTCTTTTAACAGTTGACTGATGAGCACACTGGCCCCGTGATAGCGCAATCCACCGGCATGGATGGGCGCGGGAGTAAAATTATGTCCGAGCGTGTACATCGGAAGCAGCGGCGTGAATCCGGCCGAATCTCCGAAATCATACATAAATTCACCCTTCGTCAGCTTGGGACAGGAGGCCGGTTCAACGGCTACAAACCGGGTGTTTTTACCCTCATTGATATTGTTTTTCAGGAAGGGAAATGAGAGTCCGGCGAAATTGGATCCTCCCCCGAGAGGGGCGATAACGACATCGGGATAATCGCCGGCGTATTCAAGCTGCTTGATGGTTTCCTGTCCAATAATGGTTTGATGCAGCAGCACATGGTTGAGCACCGACCCCAGGGAGTATTTGGTGTTTTCATCCTGGACCGCACGTTCAATGGCCTCTGAGATGGCGAGCCCCAGGCTTCCGCTGGTATCGGGATCTTTGTCAAGTGCATCGCGACCCGCCTGGGTGCGCTCGCTGGGTGACGGATAGACGTCGGCCCCGAACGTGTTCATCATCACTTTTCGATAGGGCTTCTGATCATAACTGATCCGCACCATATACACTTCACACGTCACATCGAATTGCGAACAAGCATAGGCCAGCGCGGTTCCCCACTGACCCGCTCCGGTTTCGGTAGCGATGCTTTTGACGCCTTCCTGCTTGTTATAGTACACCTGTGGCACGGCCGTGTTGGGCTTATGGGATCCGCTTGGACTGACTCCTTCGTATTTATAATAAATCTTGGCCGGCGTATCGAGGGCTTTTTCCAGCTTGTCGGCCCGGTACAGCGGAGAGGGCCGCCAGGTTTTGTAGATGTCGCGCACTTCATCAGGAATCTCAATATATTGATCGCTGGCTACTTCCTGCTCAATCAATCCCATCGGAAATATGGGGGATAGATCATCGGGGCCGGCCGGCTGACCCGTTTTGGGATTCAAGGGCGGTTGCGGCTTATTGGGCATATCCGCCATGATGTTGTACCAGTGGGTGGGAATATCGGATTCGTTGAGAAATATTTTCTTGGTCATAGTTGAGGTACCCAGATTGATGTTTTTATGTGCGCGACAAACAAGTTTACTCAGTAAATTGAATATAAACTATAATACTAAATGAATATGAAAATAAATTGACATTTATAAAATAGGACAAGGGATATCCTGCTAAAAATAATTTCCGGCCATTGCTTAAACCTGATATCACAGACGTTCAAAAACGGATAAGAATGGCTTTAATCCATGCTTTGCTATTTACCGGTGTCGAATAAAGCGAATAAAAAAAGGCAGCCTGTCACCAGGCTGCCTTATATATGATATAGAATAGAGTGAAGCAGTCACGCCAGCGAAGCAGGATCCTGTCTAGGAACCCGCTGCACCGTGACTGTAATTGAAGTTATTTCAGATCGAACCGGTCGAGGTTCATAACCTTGTCCCAGGCCGCGATGAAGTCGTTGACGAATTTCTCTTCAGTATCGTCAGAGGCATAGACTTCAGCCAGGGCACGGAGTTCGGAATTGGATCCGAAAATCAGATCCACTCGCTTTCCGGTCCACTGAACTTCGCCGCTCTCACGGTCTTTGATTTCAAAGACTTCGCGGTCTTCCGACTTCGGTTCCCATTCGTACTTCGGGTCGAGCAGGTTGACAAAGAAGTCGTTGCTCAAGGTTTCCGGCTGGTCGGTGAAGACTCCATGATCGGAATCATCGTAGTTGGTGTCGAGTACGCGCATACCGCCCAGCAATACCGTCATTTCGGGAGGTGTCAGTGACAGCAGTTGCGCCTTGTCGACCAACAGTTCTTCCGGTGACGCTTTACGCTTGGTGTCGCAATAATTGCGGAAACCGTCTGCATCCGGCTTAAGCCATTCGAATGACTCTTCGTCGGTTTGCTCGGCCGAGGCATCGGCTCGTCCCGGGGTGAAGGGCACGGTTACATCGTGACCGGCTTGTTCAGCCGCCTCTTCCACAGCGGCGCAACCACCGAGAACAATCAGGTCGGCCAGCGAAACCCGCTTGTTACCCGACTGATCGTTATTGAAGTCTTGCTGGATCTTTTCAAGAGTTTCCAGAACTTTGGACAACTGATCGGGATTGTTGACGTCCCAGTCTTTCTGAGGAGCCAGTCGCACCCGTGCACCGTTGGCACCGCCTCGCTTGTCTGATTCGCGGTACGTAGATGCGGAGGCCCAGGCAGCCGAAACAAGTTCCGAAACGGTCAGTTCTGTACTAAGGATATCACCTTTCAACTCTTCAATATCCTCCTCGGTGATCAGTTCGTGATCCACTTCGGGAATCGGATCCTGCCAGATCAAATCTTCCTCGGGCACTTCCGGTCCGAGGTAACGTTCCTTCGGACCCATGTCGCGGTGGACCAACTTGAACCATGCGCGGGCGAAGGCGTCGGCAAATTCGTCCGGGTTTTCATAAAAGTGTCGTGAGATCTTTTCGTATTCCGGATCCACTTTCAGGGCGAGATCCGTCGTGAGCATCATGGGCGCATTTTTCTTCGACTCATCATGTGCGTCCGGCACGGTTTCCTGGGCTTCCTCATTCTTCGGAGCCCACTGCCATTTACCGGCGGGACTTTTTACTTTTTCCCACTCGTATTCAAACAGGTTGTGGAAGAAGCCCATATCCCATTCGATCGGCTTATCTGTCCAGGCGCCTTCCAGTCCGCTGGTAATCGTGTCGGGACCTTTACCGGTGCCGTAGTCGTTCTTCCAGCCGAGTCCCTGTTGTTCCATCGGTGCTGCTTCGGGTTCCGGACCGTTGTGTTCTTCGGGTGCGGCGCCATGCACTTTACCGAAGGTGTGTCCGCCGGCAATCAGCGCAACGGTTTCATAATCATCCATCGCCATTCGCTTGAACGACTGACGAATGAAGTGTGCGGCTTTTGCCGGATCCGGTTCTGCATTCGGGCCTTCCGGATTTACGTAAATCAGGCCCATGTGATCGGCAGCGAGACGTCCTTCGAGATTTCCGTCGTCATCATGACGTTCGTCGGCGAGCCACTCATGCTCGGGCCCCCAGTTGATATCCTTTTCCGGTTGCCAGACGTCTTCACGTCCCCCGCCAAAACCGAAGGTATCGAGCCCCATCGATTCCAGGGCAACGTTTCCGGCGAGAATCATCAGGTCGGCCCAGGAAAGTTTCTTGCCATACTTTTGTTTGATGGGCCATAGCAAACGCCGCGCTTTGTCGAGGCTAACATTATCCGGCCAGCTATTGACAGGAGCAAAGCGCTGGTTACCGGTGCTTCCGCCGCCGCGGCCATCGGCCACACGGTACGTACCGGCGCTGTGCCAGGCCATACGAATAAAGAGCGGTCCGTAGTGACCCCAGTCGGCCGGCCACCAGTCCTGAGAGTCGTTCATCAGGTCTGAAAGGTCCTGTTTGACTTCTTCCAGGTTTAATTTCTCAAATTCTTCTGCGTAATCATAATCTTCATCCATCGGACTGGCGAGGGGAGCATGCTGGCGCAGCATATCCAGGTTCAATTTGTTGGGCCACCAATCTTCATTTTTGGTGCCGCCCCCGGCAGCTTCTCTAAACGATCCATTGTGAAATGGGCACTTACTTTCTTCACTATCCATAATATTATTTTTGATACTGTTTGATTCGGAGTGACTTGTATAACATCCTTCTTGAAATTTTGTTCCTAAACTTATGAAACATACCAAATTATTTATTGAAATAAATAATTCTCTGATAGTTATTTGTTATGGCTATAATAGATTCTGACTATGAGCTGTTTCGATTTAAAGTCGGGCGGCGGACCGTGCCTTCGATGAAAAATTTTTTCTCACGGCTTTGCTCTTTCCTCTTTCGCGCTATGCAATTTCACGTTTATAGCTCCATAAATTGTCTTGGTTCGAAAAATTTTAAGTACTCAGCACGGTCCGCCGCCCGACTTTAAATCGTATCGTTGTAAGTACTGGAATTAAAATCTATCCGTACAAATGGGGTTATGATTTTAACAAACGGGAAGAATTCAACAGGATACCTACATCGGGCATTGACTGAGCCGCGGCGGCCAGAACGGGAGGCAGTATCCCAAAGGCCGCAAGGGAGAGTCCCGCAGCATTGTAAAGGGTGGTGAAAGCGAAGTTCCACTTGATAACCCGCATCGTTTTTTGGGCTGACATAAACAGTTCGGGCACCAAATTCCAGTCGTCCCGCATCAAGGTTATATCAGCTGTTTCAATGGCTACATCGGTTCCGGTAGTGCCCATGGCAATACCCACCTCGGCCTGGGCAAGGGCCGGAGCGTCGTTGATTCCGTCGCCCACCATCACCACGGTATGTCCTTTGGACGCGTACCGGCGGGCGACCTTGATCTTATCTTCCGGCAGCAGTTCCGCCTGGTAATCGATGCCCAGTCGTCCCG
>CAJXOW010000038.1 GCA_913057825.1 uncultured Balneolaceae bacterium
AGTTCGTCAACCGTCAGTTGGGTTCGCCGGGATTCCAGGGTGGCCCACCCGGAGCAATAAGCGATTCTTTTATCTTTAATGTGAGATGCGAATTGAGTGGAGAGAGCCGAACTCGGAGCGATAAGTATTTTCCCCTTGGCCGAATCACGCTCATAAGGTTCATATACGCCTAAATCGACATTGAACTCCTCGTAAACAGGACAAAGTTTGTAGCCGGCCCCGTGAATTTGTACCGATTCATTTAGCGGAGCCAGGATATGCATCAGCTCCTGTGCTTTTCCAAGATTGTAGGCTAAAAAGAAAGGGGTATTTCCCTCGTCAAGTGCTTTGCGGGCAAAGGATCGAATTTGGTTGAATAGCTTTTCATGTGAAGGCCAACGGTAAATTGGAAGTCCGAACGTGGCTTCAGTGACCAGGATATCTACATCAGTGGGACCATCAAAGCCTTCGGTTGCGGCGGCCGCCGGGGTTCGATAATCGCCGGTAAAAAGGAGATTGCCTTCGTCAGATTCGATATAGATCATGGCAGAGCCAAGAATGTGTCCGGCCGGATAAAGGGTGATGGTGACGTGATCAAGATCCACAGACTCGTGGAATTCCAGAGAGTTGACTTGATCAGGACCGCCGCGAAGTTCCATAAATCGGGCCGTAGGTAATGTGGCAAAGACTTTTTCTGCAGCCGGCCTCCTGGGCATATGATCCCCATGGGCATGGGATACGATTAAATGATCTTCTTCTTTACCGGTACAATCCATGCTTATCCGATAATCGGGCAGCCTGAGTCCGGAGCCTTGTTTATGTATTCTCACCTTATTTACCGAGGTTTTGAACTATTCGATAGAACAGTAAAAACATAAACCCACCAAGTGACAGCATAATGGCACCCGTGATTCGAATATATTGTTTTATTTGCGAAATTGGCTGCTCGGAAATCAAGGGTTGAATTGCATCCCACCGGACCAACAGCGATCCAGCCAGGTAGATCATAAACAGGCACCAAAGCGAGAAAGCAAGTTCGATCAGGGAAAAGGGGAAGAAGGAAAGCAGGAGATTGGGAAGGGTAAAAGCGAGAAAATATCGTAAAAAGGTTCTAAAGCGGGGGGGTGGGGTATCCGGAGATGTTCGTTCTAAGAGGTACGAAGCGATTTTTTGGGTTTGATAAAAACAATAAAGTCCGCCGTAAAGTCCCAGCAAACCCAGGCTAAGGTAATAAACAGTGAACCATTTTACGGAGTAGGCACTCAACATAGAGGAGATATTTGCAGTCCTTTATCTATTTTTAATAAGTGACATGTTATTCTTCACCAACCCATTCCGAGGTCTTTTTGGGTTCAGCTAATGGGTCCGAATCTTCTTTGGGCCAGATTAAAGAAGCAATTACGGAAGCCGATAATACGAGACCGATAAATCCCAGTGCATAGACGGTTGGAATGTGATAAAATTCGGCAATACACATTTTTACGCCGACAAATGTAAGTATGGCGGCAAGTCCGTAGTGCAGATAGTGAAACAGCCGCATAATGCCGGCCATGGCGAAATAAAGTGCCCGTAAACCAAGTATGGCAAAAACGTTTGAGCTGTAGACAATGAAAGGATCGTGTGTAATGCCAAGAATGGCGGGAATAGAGTCGAGTGCAAAGACCACATCGGTGGTTTCAATCACAACGAGAACCACAAAAAGAGGAGTGGCTAGGCGTTTCCCCATCTTGTAGATAAAGAAATTGGATCCGTGGTAGTTTCTGGTTACCGGGATCATTTTACGGAGCAAGTTTATCACCGGATTTTTGTCGGGATGAACCTCTTTATCCTTCTTCATGCCCAGCTTGATCCCTGTGTAGATCAGGAACACACCGAATATGTAAATAATCCACTCAAAGTGATGGATCAGCGTGATACCTGCAAAAATGAATAAAAGCCGCATTACTAAAGCTCCCAGGATACCCCAAAAAAGAACCTTGTGCTGATATTGTTGATCAACCTTGAAATATTGAAAAATCAGTAAAAAGACGAAGATGTTGTCTACACTTAATGATTTTTCGATTAAATAACCTGCCAGAAAATCCAGGGCCACCTGGGTTCCCATATACCAGTAGATTCCGAAATTGAATATCAGGGCCAAAGCGATCCAGACTCCTGTCCAAATAATTGACTCCTTGATCCCAACGACATGGTCTTTTCGATGAAAAACGCCCAGATCAAGGGCAAGCATTAGCAACACGAAGATATTGAAGAGGATCCAGAGAAGTATGCTGTGATATTCCATTAATAAGACCGAAGCTTCTTAAAATGCTTGAATAAATGAAGCATAAAATAGAAAATTAATGATACAATACTTAAAGTGTTGTTGATTGCCTTCTATTCGATGAGCATGTGTTTCTCCTGGGTAGATATTCTTGAAGGCAGTTTACTTACAATATGATTTTTCAACGTTTTGATGAGCTGTTGTTTTAAATGTTTGCGACTATAGACTAATCTCACTTTTCGTTGGGGAATGGGATCCTTGAAATACCGTATGCATGCGTTGGGTGACTCGGCCTGTTCATTTTCATTAATCGCGAGATAGGGAAGTAAAGTTAATCCGAAGTTTTGTTCGACCAGTCGCTTGAGTGTTTCCAGGTTGCCGCTTTCAAACTGGATGGGCTGCTGGTCTTCGTTTTGATTGTTTAGCTGGCATAACTTCACCGTTTGATCCCTGAAGCAGTGTCCCTCCTGTAAGAGCCATACATGTTGATTTCTCAGGTCGTCGACTTGCAGGTATGATTTTTCGGCAAGCGGGTGTTCGGGGGATATGTACCCGACGAAAGGTTCGTAATAGAGCAGATGTTCAAAGTGGTGATTGGCCGTGGAAGGTGTGGCAATGATGAGGAGATCGAGCTGATCTTTGTTGAGTTTGTCGAGCAGATCTTCGGTTATGGATTCTTCTAAAACAAGGTTGACTTTGGGGTGCGAATCGGTGAAATCCTTGAGGAAACGTGGTATTAAATAGGGAGCAATGGTGGGAATAACACCGACTCGCAAGGTGCCGGAAACCTCACCTTCCTCGGCATTCAAGTTGGTTTGAATATCGTCGACCTTATCGATAATGGCGCGTGCCTTTTCGATCAATTCTCGTCCTTTTTGAGTGGGGACTACCGGGTTGCGGCTGCGATCGAATATGGTGATGCCGACTTCCTCTTCCAATTTCCGGATTTGCATGCTGAGCGTCGGCTGAGTTACATAGCATTTTTCGGCTGCCGTGGCAAAATGCCGATGATTATCGACTGCAATGATATAGCGAAGTTGGGTGAGTGTCATACCAACTTTTTCCAATTAGTTTGTAAGTTAATATGGGATGTAAGCTTATTATACTGTTGAAACAATGGGTTCGCTGCAGTAAGGGTTTTACTATTTAAAGCAATTATTAAACGAAAAAAAATTCCTGTCAACTACTACCTTTGACTTTTACCGGATTTACGAAATCACACACACAGATTAAAACGCCTTTTCTTGAATGCATGTTCTATAGTATACCGTTTCGTCAGTAAACTGTCGGTAATATATATTATTTCCATCAATTGGGTGGAAATTATTTGTATAATTTGAAGTCTTTGAAAGACCGGGCGGCGGTTCCGAAGCATAATAATTTTCTGGATAGCCGGCAGTAATAACGATAATCGTATACAGGGTCGGCCAACTGTTCAATGCATTCAACCGAAGAAAAGTATACGAGCAAGGAACCGCCGCCCGGTCTTTCAAAGACTTCAAATGGTGATCAATGGTAAAGCTGGTTACTCATAGTTGAAACGATAAAAAGATGTAAAACCTTATGATAAAGGAAGAAGTGGTTAAAACAGCGGACGGGCGGTTCAGACGTATTAAGGTGTGCGGATATAATAGATCACAAAAACTTGATATGAGTTTATAATTGTACGCCACTTAATCAACGCTGAGCGAGAAAAACTTTTGAACGGGCACTGCCTGTCTGCCGTTTTAACCATTTCCTGAAATGATCAACAAATAATAAGCACATGTCTGATATGACACGAGCACATATATTTATTGAGGGACGAGTTCAGGGCGTCGGATTTCGTCATTTTACTCGAAAAACGGCAGACAGTCATGGGGTGAACGGCTGGGTCCGCAATCTTAGCGACGGACGAGTGGAGGCCGTGTTTGAAGGGAAAGAGGAACAAGTAAAGAAAATGATCGATGCTTGCAGGAAGGGGCCTCCGGTTAGCCGGGTGAATGAGCTGGAGGTAGAGTGGAAAGAATACGAGAATGAGTTCGAAAAGTTCAAGGTGACTTATTAGCGATATGAATAAACGATTATTCATTGCCGTTGACTTACCGGATGAAGTGAATCGTACACTGGGAGAGTACGCGGAAGTCTTGCGGGATATCCACTGGTATAAACCCACTGAGTATCATTTAACGATAAAATTTATCGGGGATACCGAACAGGAACGCTTTGAAAATATCAAAGAGGTTCTGGGCCAAATCGAGCACCCGGTGTTCAGATTGAAGGTAAACCGGCTCGGGTATTTTCCGCCCGATCGTCATCCACGCGTGATTTGGGCCGGTTTTGAAGAATCGACCGCGTTGGATAATTTGCATCAAAAGGTGGAGGAACGTCTGTTCGAATTGGGAGTAGAGAAAGAGGATCGGGCGTTTACACCTCACGTGACGCTGGGTCGCAATAAAGACGTGCCGCGAAAGCGCGTGGAGAGTTATATTGAAAAAAGAAATGACATTTACATTCCGGATATTCCGGTCTCTTCCTTTATATTATATTCCAGTGAATTGTCGTCGGACGGGGCAGTTCATACCCCTGAAGAAACGTATTCGTTAATTGATTAAACATTGAATAGCAATATGACATCAACCGATATGAAGATTGAAGGCAAAGAAATTACTATTCAGACCCAGGGATTTTCAGATATCAAGAATATTACGGACCACGTTCGGAATTATGTAGAGGAAGTTGGAATTGATGAAGGAATTTGCAATATATTTGTAATTGGTTCTACAGCTACAGTGAGTACCATCGAGTTTGAGCCTAATCTTGTCAAGGATATGCAGGAGAAGCTGGAAGATTTTATCTCCAGGGATTCCACCACCCATCATGGTCAGACCTGGGGGGATGACAACGGGTTTTCTCATATTCGTGCGACGTTTATGGGTCCGGGTATTACGGCCCCGGTGCATCAGGGAAAAGTGCTGCTTGGAACCTGGCAGCAAATCGTGGTGATCGACAACGACAATCGACCGAGGAACCGGCGGATATTTCTTCAAGTTATGGGGCGATAGGCGGATGCTGAAAACCATTCTCTGGATATTCTCAGGGCTTATTGCAATCTATGTGATCGTAGTACTGCTGCTTTTCACTATTCAAAAAAGGTTGATCTTTTCCCCCAATAGAACCCTCTCGTATGATCCGGAAGATATCGGACTGGATTATGAACATGTAACATTCGAAACCCGGGATGAGGTAAAGCTTCACGGATGGTATATCCCACACCGGAACGCCAAGGCCACCGTCCTGTTTTTCCATGGTAATGCCGGGGATATCGCAGATCGAATGGATACGATTTTGCAGTGGCACCGCTTGGAGGTAAACTTTTTAATTTTTGATTATCGCGGATATGGCAAAAGCGAGGGGTCACCGTCAGAAAATGGTCTATATCGTGATGCTGAGGCGGCCTATGAATATCTGATAAAGCATCAACAAGTAGACAAAGATCAACTAATCGTTATGGGACGATCGCTGGGAGGCGCGATAGCGGCCTGGCTGGGAGCCCACCGCCAATGCAGAATGATTATTTTGGAATCCACCTTTACATCGGCTCCAGAAGTGGCAGCTGATATATATCCGATATTTCCCGCTCGCTATTTGATTCGATATCGGTTTCAGGTCAAAAAATGGGTGGATAAAATCCGTGTGCCCATTTTAATAGCTCACAGCATTGATGACAACTTGATCCCATATGCCCACGGAAAAGAACTGTATGATGTGGCTCATCCGCCCAAAAAATTTGTCAAACTTCGAGGGGCACATGCTAGTGCTACGATTGACAGCAGGGAAGAGTATGAAGAGGCGGTTCGAAAATTCCTTTATGATAATCTTCCCCCGGCGGAGACTGACAGCGATTAATATTTGTTGATGTAGTCACAGAACACGATTTTAGGATCTGTCACCGCATGAAAATCAATCACTGAGAATTCAGGATTTTATGAGACATATACTTGTTACGGGTACTTCACGGGGATTTGGTCAGCAAATTGCACTTAAGTTAGCTGATGAGCAAACCCATCTTTACCTGGTTGCCCGGAGTACGAGTCGCTCCACACGTAAAGCTATTCGCCAGAAGGGAGGGAATGCTACCGAATTTCAGCGCGATTTAACCGATTACGAGCAGTTGGAGAATCTGGTAAGTGTGGTGTTCTCTTCGTTTGATCCCGAAGATGCAGACTTCATTGGCCTGGTTAATAACGCCGGGACTTTGAATCCCATTGGACCCCTCGGCAAATATGAAGCAGAAGCCTATCAGAAGAACCTGGAAATCAATTTTGTAGCACCGGCGGTGTTGACTCATATGTTCGTCCAAAAAGTTCAGGATCTGCAGACACAAAAAAGAGTCGTGTTTGTTTCCTCCGGTGCTTCTCAAAAGCCGTATGAAGGGTGGTCTCATTACTGCAGCACCAAAGCGGGTATCGATATGTTGATGAAAACGGCCTGCAAAGAACAACAAAAAATGTCTCATCCGGTGAAGATGATTGGTTTTAATCCGGGTCGAATCGAAACAGATATGCAGGAGCTGATTCGTATGCAATCTGAAGAGGATTTCCCAGCCGTCCAGGATTTTATAGATGCCAAAACGGACGGGCGGACGGGCTCGGCCGAAGAACTGGCTGAAGTGTTGGCGGAATTGGTGACAGCCGAGGAGTTCCCAACCGGCCAGGTAGTTAATGGCAAAAAACTTATAACCGAATCCTAACCCATCATCATAAGATGCCTTCAGAGGCCTGCCTCCGACGTTAGTCGGGACGGGCTCCGAATGCTATCGGGAACAAACTTCACTCTGTGGGGAAAAGAAGCAGAACACTGATGTAAACAGCGGTTCTCCTTTCCATTACTGATAAATAGAACCGGAATATACGAATCCAAAGGAGTGTCTCGGGGAACCGTAAACCATTTTGCCGTTTTGGAACCAGGGGACTTCAAAATTGAGGCTTTTATTTATCACCCCGACCTCCTAAATTGAATAGACTCTTCCATCGAAAATCCAGACTGACGAAATTTATTTATGCATTTTTCCCATCTTCATTCGCATACTCAGTTTAGTATGCTCGACGGTGCGGCAAGCATCGACGATATGATTAAAAAGGCGAAGCGGGCAGAAATGCCTGCCGCGGCGATTACCGATCATGGAAACATGTTCGGGGGGCCCGAATTCGTAAATAAAGCACAAAAAGAGGGGGTCAAGCCGATTATCGGCTGTGAGTTTTATGTAACGCCCACCAGCATGAAGGACCGGGAAACAAGGACTCGCTACCACCAGGTATTGTTAGCCAAGGATATGACGGGATACCGCAACCTGGCGAAATTAAGTTCACTTGGCTATTTAGAGGGGATGTATTACAAGCCTCGTATAGATAAAGAGACGATTAAGGAATATTCCGAGGGGCTGATCGCCACTACCTGTTGTATCGCCAGTGAGATTAATCAGACGATTATTCGGAAGGGCGAGGAAGAGGCGCGTGAGCTTTTTGAATGGTACCTGGACGTTTTTGGTGATGACTACTATATCGAACTGCAGCGACACGGACTTGAAGATCAGAATAAGTGCAACCATATCTTAACGCAGTGGAGCAAGGAATACAACGTGAAAATGATCGCTACGAACGACAGCCACTACGTTGAGAAGGAAGACTCCGAGGCTCATGATATTTTGCTGGCCTTGCAGACGAACGCGGAACTGGGGGATCCCAATCGTTTTAGGTTTACAGATGATTATAACAATCTCAACCGTGAATTTTATCTTAAAACACCGGATGAGATGCAGGAGCTTTTTGACGATCTGCCCCAGGCGGTGGACAATACCCAGGAAATCGTTGACAAGGTGGATGAGTTTGATATCACCTCCGAGCTCATGCTTCCCCAGTATAATATCCCACAGGGATATGATACGATGGATGAATACCTGCGGGCGATAACCTATGAGGGGGCCAAAGAGCGATACGGGGAGCTTTCCCAGACGATCACCGAACGGATCGAGCAGGAGCTGAAAATTATAAGTGACATGGATTTCTCGGGGTATTTCCTTGTTGTACAGGACTTTACGACCGAGGCAAGGAAACGAGGAGTATTCGTGGGGCCCGGCAGGGGTTCGGCTGCCGGGTCGGTGGTAGCATACTGCCTGGGTATTATCAATATAGATCCGATTGAGTATGATCTTATTTTTGAGCGTTTCCTGAACCCGGAACGGGTAAGTCCGCCGGATATCGACATCGATTTCGATGACAAAGGACGCCAAGATGTCATCGACTACGTTGTTGAAAAATACGGGCGTGACAGTGTAGCACAGATTGTGACCTATGGTACGATGAAGGCCAAGACGGCAATTCGGGATGTCGGTCGTGTTCTGGGCGTATCACTGGATAAAGTGAATGAGATCTCTAAACTGTTTCCCGAACGACCGGGCCTGGACACCTTTGACAAGGTGCTGGACAAGAGTAGAAATCCGGAATCGGCTGATGATATCGCCCAACTGTTTGAACACGAAAATTCTCAAATCAGTAAAATGATGCGTTTTGCGCGCACCCTGGAAGGCTCTGCGCGTCAAACGGGAGTACACGCAGCCGGCGTTATTATTGCTCCGGGTGAAGTAAGTGACTACGTGCCAGTGGCATTGTCGAAGGAAAAAGATGTTATTACGCAGTACGACGGACCCAGTGCCGAAATGTGCGGTCTGTTGAAAATGGATTTTCTTGGACTGAAAACCCTTTCTATTCTGAAAAGATCCATTCAATATGTCAAAGAAAATTATGGGGTGGAATACAGTTTGGATAATATTCCGCTCGATGATGAAAAAACGTTTGAGTTGTATCAAGAGGGTAACACGATAGGAACTTTTCAATTTGAGTCGGACGGGATGCGCCGGTATCTGAAGCAATTAAAACCGACCAAGTTTGATGATCTGATCGCCATGAATGCTCTTTATCGTCCGGGGCCGATGCAATTTATTCCCGACTATATCGAATGCCGGCACGGGGAACAGCAACCGGAATATCCCCACGAATCGATTCGGGATATTCTGGAGCCTACCTATGGGATCATGATCTACCAGGAGCAGATTATGAAGGTCGCCCAGCGTATGGCCAATTATTCGCTCGGGGAAGCCGACTTGCTGCGCAGGGCGATGGGTAAGAAGAAAAAGAAGGTGATGGAGAAGCAGGAAGAGACCTTCATTCGCCGGGCCGTAGACAATGGGATCGATAAGGCGACGGCCGAGGAAGTATTTAATAAAATGGCGAAGTTCGCCCAGTATGGATTCAATAAGTCGCACTCGGCGGCATATTCCAAAGTGGCGTATCAAACGGCTTATTTCAAAGCCAATTATCCCTCAGAGTATATGGCAGCTGTGCTTAGCCATAACATGGGGGATATTGACAAGGTTTCTAAGTTCATAGAGGAGTGTCAGCGGATGGAGATCACCGTGGATCCGCCTAATATAAATTCGGGTGAGGGTAAATTCGTGGCGCGTGAAGAGCGAATTCAGTATGGTATGGAAGCAATTAAGGGAGTGGGGAGCAACGCCGTTCAGAAACTGGTGGAGGAGCGAAAGGAAAATGGAAAGTTCTCCAGCATTTTTGACTTTGCATCCCGCATCGATACCCGTATTTGTAATCGAAAAACACTGGAAAGCCTGATACAGGCGGGGGCATTTGATGAATTGCACCAAAATCGTGCACAGCTGATGGAAAGTATCGACATGATCCACAGTTATGCGGTTCGCAAACAGGAAGAAGAACGTTTGAACCAGGCCAACCTGTTCAGCGGTGACGATGGGGAGGGAGCCGGAATGGAAGAGCCCGAACTGGCTGACCGACCATCCTGGTCGAATATAGAACGACTTAACAAAGAACGAGAGCGGATCGGTTTTTATCTCAGCGGACATCCATTGAATAAGTTTAAGGAGGATATCGATCTGTTCTGCACCCACGACCTCTCGGCTGAAACGATCGGTTCCGTCGAAAACAACGAGCGGGTGAAAGTCGCCGGTATTATCACCAAGGTAAATCAGGTGACTGACCGAAAAGGACGCCCCTTTGCTTTTCTGCAAATCGAGGACCTGAAAGGCACGATCGAAGTGATCGCCTTCAACGATATATATGATAGACGAATGGGATTGATTCAGGTCGACACGATTGTTGTGATTGAGGGCAACGTCGACCGCAGTCGAGGGCAACCGAAAATAATTGCCAACTCTATGGAGCGTGTGGAAAGCATCCGGGAGAAATTGCAGGATCAAATACGGCTTAAACTGGATCTGAATACCGAGGAGGTCACCGATGACGAGCTCAAACAAATGGCAGAGCTTTTTGAGTTGCACAAAGGCTCATCCAACGTTCGTTTCAATATTATCAGCAAGCATGCCAAGCGCCCATTTCCCATGAATGTCCGCAAGTTCGTGGTGGATCCGAATAACGACCTGCTTCAAGAACTTCGTAAGCTGCTGGGGGATCAGCATGTCAAGCTCGAGCGCGTGCCTCAAAACGGTCAATAATGCCGGAAAAGTCAATATATGAGGTTTTAACCTGCACCGATATCTTGTTCCTGTGGAAGAAGTCTTTGAAAACCCGGGCGGCGGTTCCGAAGCATAAAAATTTTCTGGGTAGCCGGCAGTAATAACGATAATCGTGTACAGGGGCGATTGACCGTTCAATGCATTCAACCGAAGAAAAGTATACGAGCAAGGAACCGCCGCCCGGGTTTTCAAAGACTTCTAGAAATCGAACAATATTTTGGGAATCGTAAAGTTTATTGATGTAGATAATAACCTGTTAGGTAATAGATCGGGTAGTACCGAGAAATTAAACTAAACGAAAAGACTTTTATTAATAATTAACCATTAAATAATCTGTTATTATGGGAAAACCAGTTGATGTTACCGAAGATACATTTGATGACGAAGTTTTAAACTCCGACCTACCGGTTTTGGTTGATTTTTGGGCCGAGTGGTGCGGACCTTGTCGTATGGTAAGCCCGATTGTTGAAGAACTGGCCGATGAGTATGAAGGAAAGGCCAAGTTTGCAAAAGTCGATGTCGATGAAAATGCGGATATTTCCATGGAGTATAATATTCGCAGCATTCCCTCTCTCTTGCTCTTTAAAAATGGAGAGGTTGTGGACCAGGTGGTAGGTGCCGTACCCAAATCCCAGCTCAAGAAGAAGCTGGATGAACAGGTTAACGGAAACTAATTCAATAGTTACCTTGCACAGAAGGGGTGGCGAACAAGGTTGTTCGCCACCCCATTTTTTATATCAAGGCTCCAAAGGTTAAAAGGAATCCTGCTTTTGGAGGGGGAAAGGGAGATGAAAAAAGAAAACAAGTGAATATTTATTTCGATCTGAACTCTCTAAAGCCGAAGGTTATCTCTGATCTTACTGAAAAGTGTTCATCACTTCAGGTCAAAATGACCTCGACTTGATAAACATTAATTATTAGGTTAACAATTCAGGGTCCTGCCCCTCACCCCCTCTATAGAGTTCGGGCACATCCTCCCAGGGGGGGGATGGGTTTCACTTCTGGTGGCCTTTATGTTATATCCATTACCCGTTATTCCAGGTTGAAAGTTAAAACCACCGTAGAACCCCCGTCGCGGTATTCGACGTTGTCGGCGTATTGTTTCATTAGAAAAACACCTCTCCCGCCTTCTTTTAACAGATTTTGATCATTTAACGGGTTCGGCAGCAACCCAGGGTCAAAGCCGTCTCCCTGATCTTTGACGCTGATATGCAAATCCCCCTTTTCTTTCCACGCCTGCAGAGTAACCGTTTTGGTCGCATCCTCTTTGTTGCCGTGAACCACGGCATTGGTCACCGCTTCGCTTAACGCCAGCATGAGCGTGTTATACTGCGGCTCTTCAAGCTGTAATGTTTGATTCAGCTCATCGACAAACGCTTCCACCTTCGGAATTTCTCGACGGGTGGAAGATAGTTTTTTCGATAATAGCGGTTTATTACTATTGGACATGGTTTTCTATCATGAAATATAGTGCAAGACGATCAATGGAATATATAAACAGAATGGTAATTTGTTTCAATCCCCTTTGAATAATATAATTTTATGTTTCGCCGACAGAGAAAATTTTTGTTACGCTCTGCTCGTTGAAGAGTCAATATTTTGGTTTTTTATGTTTTAACTATGACGAATACATTTACATACGGGTATGCCAGCTCCGGGATTGTTCCATTGCGGCGTGAGCAGTCAGATGCCTCCGAAATGTGTACGCAGCTATTGCTGGGAGAAACCTTTAAGATTCTGGAAACGAGCGAGCGTTGGTACAGGATTGAAACTGATTTTGACCGATATACAGGATGGGTTAACCGCAGTGAAACGAGTCCATTGACGACTGACGATTATGAATCCTGGACTGAAGATGCCAGACGAGTGACAAGCTGGTACTATTCTTATTATGGTTATGAGAAAGCTCATAATGCAATTTTGATTCCGCCGGGTAGTCGTGTGATACCTGAAGCAAAGAACGGAACGGTTCGACTGCCTCATGGTGTTTATAAACCGAATCGATCCTTGAATTCCTTGTCGAAGACTTCGATAATTGATACGGCGATGGGATTTTTAGGAGCCCCGTATTTGTGGGGAGGGCGTACCGATGTTGGTATCGATTGTTCAGGTTTGATACAAACCGTTTATTTGCTTCATGATCGGTTTATACCATGTGATTCATGGAAGCAGGAAGAGTATTTGTCTGAACCGATTGAGCATCTGCAACAAGCGCAGAGAGGAGATATCGTATTTTTTAATCCGAGTGGTGAGAAAGTGAGCCACGTAGCATTTTATCTGGGAGATGGAGCCGTGCTTCATGCTTCCGGGAAGGTGAAAATAAATACGATAGCCGATTGGGCGGACGGTGATTATGCAGAGGAATGGTACAATGAACGTTTGGCCAAATCAATACACTCTATTTATCGTTCCTGAATTTGCATTGGAAAATAACCATTGAGTTTTTCTATATTTTTTCAATATATAAAGTATTTATGGTCAAGATTCTTTGATAGATCAGGGTTTTGGCCTTTAGTTTTATTTGGGCACCGCCGGGTATGAATACAGGATCTGAAATTGGATTTTACATCCTGAAGCTTCCGTAGAAATATATTGGGTTTTTATGAAGATGGATTTGAAGACCTATTTTAGCAAGAACAATACGTCATCACCAACATGGATACCAACGTACTTGTCTTAAACCAGGATTACCAGCCGCTTAGCGTTTGTTCCGTACAACGATCTATCAAGTTGTTGTTCATGGATAAAGCGGAGTTGCTGCACGAACTGCCTGATCGAAAAATAAGGACCGTGAACGAGGAATATACCTATCCCTCGGTAATCCGGTTGCGGCGGTACATCAATATCTCTTACAATCGTATCGTGTTGTCTCGCCGAAATATCCTTAAGCGAGATAATAACAATTGTCAATATTGTGGTTCATCACACGACTTAACGATCGATCATATCGTGCCTCGAAGTCGCGGAGGTCGTGATTCGTGGGAAAACCTGGTGGCGGCTTGCAACGAATGCAATTTGCAGAAAGGAGATCGTACCCCCGACGAGGCCGATATGAGTCTGAGGAGAGATCCATTCCGTCCCGTCCATATCACTTTTTTCCGCGCGGTGCTCGGGAGTATTCAGGAAAATTGGAAACCCTACCTTTATATGGGATGATACTCCCTTTGAATATTGATGAATAACATGAAAATTGCGGTGCAGTTCCTGGCTTGTTTATTACTGGTTTTGTCTGGCTTATACGGCTGCCGGTCCGCCAAAGAGGCGGGAGCGGAAGACTCATCTTCATACCACGTCGATTCAAAGAATATCCCCTTGAAACAAGCGGGGCCTGTTTCCAACTCTTTCTCATCAAAGTATGCTCCCTACCGCGATTCCGTTTATCAGTACCTTCAAAAGCAGTTGACCTTTACGGACACCAGCCTTTTTAGGAACAGGCCGGAAGGCAGGTTGAATAACCTTCTGGCGGATATGGTTCGCTGGTATACATCCCGGGTCAAGGGAGAAAGAGTCGATGTCAGTTTTATTCCCTACAACTTGATCCAGGATACGCTGCATAAAGGATCGATAACTACAGGAGATCTATACAGGATTATACCGCGGGATCAATCTCTTGGCTGGTACGAAGTAAGCGGTGCAGTTCTATCAAGATTGGCGGATACTGTGGCTCGCGAGGGAGGAGGCGCCGTAAGCGGGCTCCGTATGCGTATTGTCAATCAAAAAGCTCGAGATGTTTTGGTGGGTTCGCTTCCGGTGCGCGAAAGTTCCTGGTACTATCTGGTAGCCCCGGCTCATAATGTCTGCAGGAACGTTTCGGAGAGGTTGGTAAACAGAGATCATTTTATTCCACAGACTGGAAACAGTCCCCGTTCCATGATATTTGATTCGGAATCCGAAGTGCGAAGTTGTGGTATATTACCGTTGGAGTTACGGGATGTTGTAATGGAATATATGAGCAATCAAAATAGACTGGAACGCAGTCTGGATAATCGAATTCGATAACGGCTATGGATCGTAGATCTTTCTTGGAAAATATGAGTAAAGCTGCTGGAGGGGTTCTCCTGGGATTACCCGGTTTAAATGGGTATTCAGTTAGTGGAAAATCACTGACGGTGCTTCATACGAACGATACTCGTGGACATGTGGAGCCATTGCCGGATTATGCAGGTGAATATGGCGGAATGGGAGGTATGAACCAACGATATACATTGGTCAAAAGACTGCGCAGCGAAAAATCTTCAACTGTTTTGGTTGATTGCGGCAACGTTTATGGAGATACCCCCTACACTGATTTCTATGGATTGGATTTGATGTACCGAATGATGTCGGATATGAAATACGATGCCGCTACCTTGGGACATCTTGATTTGAGTTGTGGTATTCGTCCATTCCTGGATGCTGCTGGTAAAGCGGAATTTCCCTTTGTGGTAAGCAATTATGAGATCGGACATGGAGATTTACGCAGGTTTGTGAACAAATATTATGTAATCAATAAAGGCGCTTTCCGAATTGGTCTTTTTGGGTTGGGGCTGAACCTGGAGGCATGCGGGCTACCGGAGATTGCAAAGGAGATCGATTCCCGGGATCCTCTACTTATCAGCGAAGCTATGGTTAGAACACTGCGATACCAGCAGGATTGTGACCTGGTTATTTGCCTGAGTCAATTGGGATATAAAATGAACGATATGCCCGGTCGTTTCAGTGACCTGAAATTGGCTCGAAATGTCTCCGGCATCGATATGATCGCCGGGGCCAACTCAAAGATATTTATGAAGAAGGGAAGAAAAATTCAGGGAACTGAGAAAGGGGTTACGGTGGTATCGCAAGCAGGGTACGGGGGAGCTATGCTTGGCCAAACCACATTTAAGCTTGCCGGTCAAAATGCATTCAATCGCTTGTTTACCTCAAATCATTACATTAAGTCTGACCAATGAGGGGTATTGGGGCCTTCGCAAATCGGGCAGTGTGCTTATCTTTTTTAAAGTTCCAACAAATCAACCATCTCTTCGGCATCTGTAGTGGGTAGGTTGCACTGATAATCTTCACAAACATACACCGTAGCTTGCTGGTTGCGGGCTTTCATATCGGCCGTGTAAGGGGCGATCTCTTCCAGGGCCGAAGCATCCTCCATAGGTTTGAACAGGACCACTTTTTTAGGGGTATAGGTGCGATTTAGATGATTCCACAGGTTTTTGGTGTCGCCCGAATCAAGATTGCCTACCAGCACCACTTCAAAAGAGGGACCCAGTTCAAAGTCAACTGCTTGTAGCAGCTGTGTGAATCCGGATGGGGTATCTTCAATCTGTTTGAAGAATAACTTTCCAATATCTTCAGCTTGGTTTTCCCATTCGATTCGGGCGGTTAAACGTCCCAATCGAACGAGGTTGTTCATGGCCACAGAATTGCCGGATGGTAATGCACTGTCATATGCCGGTTTCTGTCGCCCCAGCAGCTCGTCGTCGAAGTCGGCGTTAAAGTAATATCCGCCCCGTTCGTTATCCCAGAAATGCTGGTCAAACTCCTCCTGCAGTTCGAGTGCCGTTTGAAGATATTTCAATTCAAACGTCGCTTCGTAAAGTTCAATGAGTCCCCAGATAAGAAATGCGTAATCATCAGCATGACCGGGTACGGCTATATTGCCATTCCGGTAGCGATGCATCAGATGATCCTGTCCTTCATACATGTTTTCCAGGATGAAATTGACGGCCTCCCGAGCTTTATCGATGTACTGATTATTGTTAAAGACCTGCCCTCCTTTGGCAAGAGCTGCGATCATTAAGCCGTTCCAATCGGTTAAAATTTTGTCGTCCCGAAGAGGGCGTTCGCGTTGGTTGCGGTATTGATACAGCTTTTGGCGAAGGTTGTCGATATAGTCCCGGAGGGTTTCCGTTTCTTTATCATAACGCAGTCCCAGCTGTTTGTGGGTGTCGGTCATGTGAAGAATGCTTGCCCCGGTTTTTTCGCCGCTGGCTTCATCGTGATAATTTCCATTTGGTTCCACGTTGAAGATATCGATAATCATTTTCGCATCGTCTTCGTCAAGAGCATCCTCGATTTCTTGTGGCTCCCAAATGTAAAATTTGCCTTCTTCTCCTTCACTATCAGCATCTTCAGCTGAAAAAAATCCTCCTTCTTCGTGCTGCATGTCTCGTATTACATAAGTAAATATTTCCTCAACGGTGCGCTTAAACAGGGGCTTATGAGTAACCTGGTAGCCTTCAGTGTAGGCCAGGGCAAGCATGGCCTGGTCGTACAACATCTTTTCGAAATGGGGAACCAACCATTTTTCGTCGGTAGAATACCGGTGAAATCCATAACCGACGTGATCGTAAATACCTCCTCTGCGCATGCGGTCAAGTGTTGATTCGACCATGTTCTGCGCTTGATCATCCCCGGTGCGCTTCCAATAACGAAGCAGGAACAGAAGGTGGTGGGGAGTGGGAAATTTCGGAGCGGATCCAAATCCCCCGTGTTCTTCGTTATACTGATTTTTCAACTCTTTGAAACAACGGTGTAGGACGGTCTCGTCTAGGGTTTCATCGGAGGGATTCATCGATCCCATTTTTTCAATGGCTTCCGAAATTTCGTCGGCGGAATCATGGATTTTTTCGCGTTGTTCTTCCCAGAGTTTTTTTATGCGTGGAATAAATTCTTTCATGCCGGGTCGGCCGAAGCGCGATTCCCTGGGAATATAAGTGGCAGCATAGAACGGCTTTTTTTCGGGGGTTAATAACACATTCAGCGGCCACCCGCCCCGGCCTGAAATAATCTGGCAGGCGGTCATATAGGTATGGTCTATGTCGGGTCGTTCTTCCCGGTCTACCTTGATGGAGACAAATGTATCGTTCATAAGTTCGGCCACCTCAGCATCTTCAAACGATTCATGAGCCATTACATGGCACCAATGGCAAGTGGCATAGCCGATGGACAAAAATACAGGTTTGTCCTCTTCCCGGGCTTTTTTAAAAGCTTTCTCGCCCCAGGGATACCAGTTGACGGGATTTGAAGCATGTTGTAATAAATATGGACTTTGCTCCTTATCAAGGTGATTCCTATCAGCCAAAATACTCTGATTTAATTGTGATACTTACGTTTATTTTGTCGGGTTCGAGATATGTTAACGCGTATCAGGGGTTTAAATATTTTTCGAGAATCGTTTGCTGTAATCCGTTAGAAAACGGTCGTAGCTTTCATTAAACAGGGCGGAGGAGATCAGGAAATCAGCCGTCGAGCGATTTTGGGCAACGGGAATATTATATACCACAGCGATACGCAGCAGGGCTTTAACGTCCACATCGTGCGGTTGGGGTTGCAAAGGATCCCAGAAAAATATCATTACGTCAATATCCAGATTGGCAATCGACGCCCCCATCTGCAAGTCGCCGCCCAGCGGCCCGCTTTTAAAGCGGTGTACGGGCAGACCCAATTCTTCCGAGATAAGATTCCCGGTGGTTCCGGTGCCAAACAGTTTGTGCTGAGACAGTTTGTCACTATTGAATTCAGCCCAATCCAAAAGATCGTTTTTGCGGTGATCATGGGCGATCAGGGCGATTCGCTTGCGTGGATTCATCGGAAACGTGTGATCCACAATCCCTTCTTTTTTCTTATTTTCCTTGGAAGACATGGCAATAGGTTCTTGTTGGTGAATGATTGAAAATCCAATGTAGGGACAAGGTAGGAAGAGTCATCCTATTTTTTAAACTGATGATTGAATAAATCGAAATGTTTAAAAAAGGGTAATATGTGTACTATTCGGATAGAACAAAGTCCTGGCATTTCTATTCAGATCTCGAAAATTACAATTCAAAATCTGCTTGTTATCTCCTATATTGGCAGCCTGTTAAATAATAGCTAGTCAATTTTAAAATAAAATTTGAAAGTTTTCCATGGCTAAAGAAAAAACGTTGGCAATTTTAAAACCCGACTGTGTAAGGAAAAATTTAATCGGTGAAGTGTTGAAACGCATTGAAGAGGCCGGCTTCGAAATACAAGGGATGAAAATGACCCGTCTCACCGAAGATACGGCTGGCGCTTTTTATGCGGTTCATAAAGAGCGTCCATTTTTTGATGATCTAGTAGCGTTTATGACCAGCGGACCCTGTGTTCCCGTTGTACTTGAGAAAGAAAATGCTATTGAGGATTTCCGTGCATTGATTGGTGCAACCGATCCAGAGGACGCGGAGGAAGGAACCATACGGAAGGCGTATGCCGATAGTGTAGGTCAGAATATTGTACATGGATCAGATTCTGTTGAAAATGGAAAACGTGAAGTGGCCTTTTTCTTCTCGGAGGAGGAAGTTACAGCGAATACAGCTAAGTAGTAACTGTTTTTAGCAAGGAGTCGGTTTACAGGGATCTTTGGGAAGTTGGTGCGGCCCCCATCTCTCAAAGATCCCATAAATTATTCCTTCGACTCGACACAAATTTATCAACTATTCGGATTACATGAATGACACCCCGGCAAAAATGTGCAATACAGGCTGGACGAAATTCCTGAGAAGGATCAGTCCTGGTTTGGGGATTTTCATCTTCGTGTTGATAGCGGGAGCGTGCAGTGGACAAAAATCACGTTCGGATGAAGCCTCAAAGGGCAGTAAAGTCCAGGCAGGGGCCGAGGTGTTGCTTGAAAAGCATTTGCCGACGCTCCGGCAGCATAAAGTGGGGCTCGTCATGAATCCTACAGCCCGGGTGAAGGGCGTTCACATGCTCGACACTTTATTAGCTCATGATATTCCGGTATCAGCCCTTTTTGCCCCGGAGCACGGGTTTCGGGGACGGGCAGAAGCGGGAGAGCGCATAAAGGACGGCGTGGATCAACAGACAGGCTTGCCGGTTTACTCTCTATATGGAGATACTCGCAAGCCGACTCCCGAAATGTTGAAAAAGGTCGATCTTCTATTATTTGATATCCAGGATGTGGGAGCGCGTTTTTATACCTACCATGTTACCCTTGGCAAAGTCATTGAAGCGGCTGCCCGTGCAGGAATACCAGTCTGGGTGCTGGATCGCCCGAATCCGGCCGGTGGGAAGTACGTAGCAGGCTGGTTGTTGCGTGAGAAGTTCCGGTCGTTTGTGGGGGCTTATCCCATACCGGTCGTCCACGGTATGACGATGGGGGAACTTGCCCGCATGATGGTGGGAGAATCGTGGATAGAGCATGCAGGCAAAGCGGAAGTCAAAGTCATTCGCATGAAAAATTGGAAACGGGAGATGCTCTGGCCCGAGACCGGGTTAAGATGGTATCCGCCTTCTCCGAATTTGCCCCGTTTCTCGAACGCATACTTTTACTTGGGCACTGCTTTCTTCGAGGGAACCAACCTCTCGGAGGGAAGAGGGACTGATGCCCCATTTCTAAAGCTCGGGTCGCCAACT
Organism: uncultured Balneolaceae bacterium; assembly: GCA_913057825.1. Taxonomy (GTDB): domain Bacteria; phylum Bacteroidota; class Rhodothermia; order Balneolales; family Balneolaceae; genus CAJXOW01. The sequence continues at coordinate 20,157 of CAJXOW010000038.1, forward strand.
ACCAATATCCCGGATTCTGTGATAAATCGCCTGGAAAAATCGGCACCGGTAGATATCAAAAAAATCACTTTCACGCCCCGTTCCATTCCCGGAAAATCCGTTCATCCAAAGTTTGAGGGAGAAAAAGTAAAAGGGATACGATTGTCCCTGAAAGGGAACCCGGATCAGGTGAAGCCATTGGAATTCGGTCTGGAGTTGCTTCGGCAGATGATTAAATATACATCATCCGTTACGTATAAAGAACACTTGTTCCGGTTGGCGGGAACTAAAAAAATCAAAGCGTATTTAAAAGGGGAAAGCCAAAAACAATCACTGCCGGAAAGCTGGGAAGAGGATGTAAATTCGTTTAAGAAACAGCGCAAGCCGTATCTGCTCTATAAGTAAAGTGATATGGCAAGGTAGGTTTTCTGGATTTTCTAATAACCGAGCGGTTCGTGAGGAGTAGCGGGTCAAGCACGCTGTCGCAGCCATTCATAACAGAGTATGGCGGCGCTGACTGAAGCGTTGAGCGAAGGGACCCGGTTGTGCATCGGGATGGCAATGTGAAAGTCACAGTGTTCAAGGGTTTTTTGGCTGATGCCCGATGCTTCATTCCCAATAATAAACGCCATGGGGACGTCGAATTTTTGTTCCCACAAAGGATCGTTGCCATTTTGATCCAGCCCGGCAATCCAAAACCCTTCGTCTTTGAGATCCATGATCGTTTGATTCATATTGCCGATCCGAACGATAGGTATGCGATCGGCAGTTCCGGCCGAGGTTTTATATACGGCCGCATTGATCGGGGCTTGTCGGTGTTTGGGAACCATCAAAGCATTGATACCGGCAGCAGCCGCGGTTCGTACGATAGCACCTACATTGTGAGGATCTTCCACTTCGTCCAACATCAGGACCGCCGGGTTGGTGGATAAATCCAGCTTTTCGTCAAACCAGGTGCCGTAATCCATGTACGGGACTGCGCTCATCAGGGCCACGATACCCTGGTCATTAACATTGCCAACCAGGTCATATAGTTTTGGTCCCGGTACGTGTGAGACCGGAATGCGATTTCGAGAAGCCAATTCCATAACATTGCCGATACTGTCGTTTTTAAGCGTATTTCGAAGGAATACCTTGTCAATGTTTTCAGGTTGCTCTTCGAGGGCCTCTTCAACGGTGTGTCGGCCGTAAATATATAAATCAGACTTATTCATAAATTATTTTAACTTTATATTATAGCTTCCCGGATCGTTTTTTAGTTGCACTGGAATCGTAAAAGTACAGGAAAAATATGACATATTCAGAGGAAGATCTGGAACGGTTTCGGCGTTATAAACGTATCCACCTCAAGCATGATGAGATGGAGGCACCCCTCGACAAACAGTTGGAATCCCTTCAAAAAAGAGAGCGAAATAAATGGATCCAATTAGCGGTCAATGTTCTGGCTCTTCTATTTTTTGGATACTCCTATTACTTTGATATTACACAGTTGAGCAATACCTTCTTGTATATTCTGATCGCCGTCTTTATTGTAAACACGGTGCTCATATTTTATCAAAAAAGACAGATTCTGGAATTGAAGAACTATATCCAATCTGAATTGAATCGTTCATAAAAAAAGCGGCTTCAGGGATACGTAATATCTTTATGGATTCATTATCAGTCGGACACTGGGTGCTCCTGGGAATTTTTATTGCGATTGTAGCAACAACCCTGGCCGTCACCTACTTTATCGAAGAACCGGAAGATATGGACCAATTTGAAAAAGAAGCATACCAACTCACCCGGAGTGATAGTTCCGCTCTATTGAAGCGGGAGAAGGACTTTTATGTGATAGCACACCGGGGAGCTAAATCTGATTATCCGGAAAATACCATGCCGGCATTCAAGGCGGCTCACAGGGTGGGAGCCGATATGATTGAACTGGATGTTCAACTCTCAAAAGACGGCATACCGGTGGTGTTTCACGACAAAAAATTAGCCCGGACTACGAATGGTAAGGGAAAGGTATCGGCTTTTAGCTTGGAGGAGTTGAAAAAACTGGATGCGGGTTCGTGGTTTGCGAAACAATTCACCGATGTACGAATTCCAACCCTGGAGGAGGTATTACAGTGGAGTCGTGATAAAATACCTTTGAATATTGAACTGAAAGCGCAACCCGAAATGGCTGCCCTTCCCGGCGGATTGGAGGAAAAATGCATCAACCTCGTTAAAAAATATGCTATGGAAGGTCAGGTATTATTTTCGAGTTTTAACTACGAGTCTATTCGTCATATACGCAATCTGAATCCCGGTTTGAATACGGGAGTACTGTATAATTGGCGCAAATCCGGCGATCTGCTTCCATCTGAGTTGGTAGCGCGTTTCGGCGTGAATACCTTTCACTGTTCCAAAGACAAACTGAATGAGCGGTGGGTTCAAAATCTGACTGATCACAATATCCCATTGCTGGTATATACAGTGAATCGGAAGCGAACCATGAAGCGAATTTACCGCCAGGGAGCGCGAGGGATTATTTCCGATAAGCCGGCCCTGTTGAAACAGGTAACCGATTCGTTGAGTCGATAAAAAATCAGATCAGAAAGCCCGGGTTATTTTTTCGAAACTTTTGTTTTATATTAGAACCGTTCGGCTTGGAACAGGTTATCATGGAAAAGTCGGCCTAACCATTATCAAGCACCAAAAGACGGGTGAGCCAGATGGCTACACAATATATTTTCGTGACCGGTGGAGTGACTTCATCGCTTGGAAAAGGAATTATTTGTGCCTCACTCGGGCGACTGTTGGTAGCCCGGGGACTTAAGGTAACAGTCCAGAAACTTGATCCCTATATCAATGTCGATCCCGGCACCATGAATCCCTATGAACATGGGGAGGTTTATGTGACGGACGACGGGGCTGAAACGGACCTGGACCTGGGACATTATGAGCGGTTTTTGAACATACGAACTTCTCAGGTCAACAATGTCACTACCGGCCGGGTGTACAACGATGTTATCAATAAGGAGCGACAAGGAGCCTACCTGGGTAAAACCGTTCAGGTCATCCCTCATATCACTGACGAGATTAAACACAAAGTAACTCTGTTGGAGGAGAAGGGGGATTTCGATGTTGTTATTGTGGAGATCGGAGGGACCGTAGGGGATATTGAAAGCCTGCCCTACATTGAGGCTGTCCGACAGCTCCGACATGACCTGGGTCGGCAGAACACGCTCTCGATTCATCTTACCCTTGTACCCTACCTTCAAGCTGCCAAAGAACTCAAAACAAAACCTACGCAGCATTCCGTAAAAACGTTGGCAGAAAGCGGGGTGCAACCCGATATTATCGTAGCCCGGGCCTCGATGCAGTTGGATGAGTCCATCAGAGAGAAAATTGCCCAATTCTGTAATGTCGAATATGAAGATGTGATTGCTTCACTGGATGCGCAGAGCATCTATGAAGTTCCGATGCTGATGCGGGAAGAGGGATTGGATCGACGGGTAGTACAAAAATTGAATATGGAGGCCGGCGAACCTGACCTGGATCGGTGGATTGGTTTTGTGGAAGCTATAAAAAGTCCATCATCCGAAATAAATATCGCCCTGGTAGGCAAATATGTTGAACATCACGATGCCTATAAATCCATTATTGAGGCTTTCGTTCATGCCGGTGCAGTAAACGACTGCCGGGTTCATATCAAATGGATGCACTCAGATGACATTACCGCCAAGAATGTGCAGGAAAAGATGAGTGACGTGTCCGGCATCCTGGTGGCACCCGGTTTTGGGGGACGTGGTATCAACGGCAAACTGCATGCCGTGAAGTATGCACGAACGCAAAAAATACCGTTCCTGGGTATTTGTCTGGGCATGCAATGTGCCGTGATTGAATTTGCTCGCAATGTTTGCGGCTGGAAGAAAGCCAACAGCACGGAATTTGACGAGCAGTCTCCTCACCCTGTAATTGACCTGATGCATGATCAGCGTGATCTCGATGAAATGGGAGGAACCATGAGGCTGGGTCACTATAAATGCGAATTGAAGAAGGGAACCCTTGCCCATAAAGCGTACGGTGAAAAAATGGTTACTGAACGGCATCGACACCGCTATGAGGTGAATAATAATCTCCGGTATAAATTGACCGAAAATGGGATGGTGCTTTCGGGCTTTAATCCGGAAAGAGACCTGGTGGAAATTATTGAACTGAAAGATCATCCCTGGTTCGTTGGAGTCCAGTTTCACCCCGAGTTCAGCAGCACTGTGAGCGATCCGCAGTCACTATTTGTGGACTTTGTTAAAGAAAGCCTGAAATATGGTAAGGATCATGACCTGACAAGACTTCGTGAAGAGGAGTCGGTCGTAAATCAATAGAGCCGGATGCCAAATGGAATCGGCGGCTAACAGAGTACGTCCACGGGTAGGGGGTTTGCTTATCCAGCAAAAAACCATTCTCTTGGTTCATATCGAAATTCCTACACGACCTGAACCGGTCTGGATGCCGCCCGGTGGTGAAGTTGAGTTTACAGAATCCGTGACAACCGCTCTTCAGCGTGAATTCAGGGAAGAGACGGGGCTGGAAATACGTACGACTCGGCTGCTCTATGTCCACGAGTTTATACAAGAACCCTATCATGCCATTGAGCACTATTTTTTATGCAGCAAGGTCGGTGGTTCGTTAAAAACCGGTAAAGATCCCGAATTGAAAGACGATGCGCAGATCATTCGAAAAGCCCGGTTTATTCCATTGGCCGATTTAAAAAAATATAATATCGAACCTGCTTTTCTTAAGGAAAGACTGGTAGCGGATTGGCAGCAGCAAGCACTTGGCCAAACCTACTGGATTGGAACCACCAGAGAATAATACATTTATAAAATATTGAATATGGTAACCGATCAGGTCAATCAGCAAAAAGCAACTCTTATTCACAATGTTCGGGGATATACTTATTGTTCGGGTTCTTTGGAAAGGTTTAAAGCACTAGCGATTGCCGGGGATCGAGTGTTGGAAACGGCAGATAATGCTGAAGATTTAAAGCGCCAATACAATATAGAAAAGACTATCGATGGAGAAGGAAATTGTCTGCTGCCCGGCCTGATCGATGCACACGGACATATAACGGAGCTTGGCTATAATCGCTTGAATGTCGATTTGTCGGATACAGAATCGGTAAGGGAAATTCAGCAGCGCCTGGAATCTTACGCCAATGATTATCCCGATCACGAGTGGATAGAGGGTTTCGGTTGGGACCAGTCTCGATGGGATGAGGATCGTTTCCCGACGGCAGCTATGTTGGACCAGATAGTGCCGGATCGTCCCGTATGGTTGGTGCGCAAGGACAGTCATGCCGGTTGGGCTAATAGTGAAGCGATGCGACGCAGTCGCATCGCTTCAACTGCGACGGCTCCCGAGGGAGGGGCTATTAAACGGGATGCTGAAGGAGATCCAACGGGAATATTTGTGGATGAGGCGATGGATTTAGTACAGAAAAATATTCCGGAGAACAGTCGGGACAGGGACCGGGAAGCCTTACAGGAAGCCTTGCGGCTTTTTCGGTCGTTGGGTCTGACCAGTGTCCACGAGGCCTGTATGAATCCCCGGAGCTATAATTTATTTCGTAATGCAGCTGATAACGGTGAGCTCAAAACTCGAATTTATGCGATGATAAACGGGAGGAGTGAATTTTACGAACGTTGGCTGGAACAGGGTCCGTCCGAAGAGACGTATGATGATTTTCTCACGGTGGGGAGTATCAAATTTTTTGCCGATGGAGCCATCGGAAGTCGCGGTGCAGCGCTGCTGGAACCTTATGAGGATGATCCGACCAACAAGGGAATTTTGTTTTATGATGTTGATAAACTGGCCGGGGCGATCAAAAAAGCGAGCGAGTGCGGATTCCAGGTAAATATTCATGCGATTGGCGATCGAGCGAACCGAACGGTTATTGATGCGCACGAAAAAATTTACTCGGGAAAATCCCGTTCCCTTCGTCACCGGATTGAGCATGTTCAGATTATAGACCCCGACGATATACCACGGATGCGCGATTTGAATCTGGTTGCATCTATTCAGCCGGCACATGCCATGGGAGATATGGGGATGGTGGAACGGAGAATTGGCAAATCCAGGATGAAAGGTGCATATGCCTGGCGGAGCTTCCTGGATGAACAAGTAGCCGTGGCTGCGGGATCGGATTTTCCCATAGAAACTCCCGATCCTTTCTACGGTATGTTTACGGCTGTACAACGACGGGACAGACAAGGTAATCCGCCGGCCGGCTGGTATGCCGGTCATAGTATGAGCACAGAAGAAGCTTTTTATGCTTTCACAATGGGAGCAGCCTACGCAGCCCACCAGGAGAAGATATTGGGTTCGCTCGAGCCGGGCAAGAAAGCTGATTTTATAATGGTCGATCGGGACCTTTTTTCAGTGGAACCAGCAGAATGGTTGCAGACTAATGTGCTGCAGACATGGGTAAACGGAGAAAAAGTGTATGCAATTGATAAGTGGGGCTAAACGTTGCCAAGTAGAGTTTGCAACCCGAAACTACCGGCTTATTTAACCTTTTCTTGTTGTTGGATTACTAAATACACTTTTTCTCACTTTTTTAGGAAAGATAGATTGGTTAATAAACGGTATATTGCATCGATAGAGGTCTTTGAAAAACCGGCCGGCGGTTCCGAAGCATTAAAATTTTCTGGGTATAAGCCTGAAATAACTATTGAAGTTTTTATGGCAATCAGGTGTTAGCTGTCAATAAACGAAGAAAAGTTTCCGGGCAAGGAACCGCCGCCCGGTTTTTCAAAGACTTCTGATAAATAGGTGAAGTTTTTATTTGATTTTTTTCGGTGAGATATTTTATTAATCAGGTGTTTTATGCCTGAAATTGTTGATGTTATAGGAAACTATGGTAAAAATCCTTATTTTCCGCTCCATGTAGAGCAAGCGGGTGCGCGGGTGCAGGGATTTATGTAATTTTTAGCTAACGACAAATTTCTAATCTAAAGATATGAGCCGTAACGGGTACAATTCACGATTAAAAAACATGCGTAATCAAATCAGTTTATTATCAATTATCGTTCTAAGCGTTTCTCTTATTTCACCGTCGCTGGCTCAACAATCGTCCGATGGTACCCTCCAAAAAGACCCCCTCGGATCTCATATGCTTCCCTATGATAACCCGATGAAGCTGGAGCTTTTAGAGAACGACCCTGCTCCGGCAACCGCTGATACCCTCGTGAGTCGGGTTAACCTGGACCGGCATGAAAAAGAGACGATGCAGCGCATGTCTCAAATTTATCAGCTGCTCAAGAATACCATTGATGCCCAGGTGCAAAACAATTCGCTTCGTGCAGAGAATAATTTGAATGAAGCGTTTACCGCTTTGCAAGATTTGATTGATGAGTATCCCAAGGTGCAGAATACACGACGATTTAATGAACTTTATCGCTCCCTGATGAATGAATATCGGGAATTTTACGGGATAACGGAGCCGGTTGATGAAGTACAGGGAGAGATTTTTGCTATTCGCGAGGAAATGTTTGAAGAAAGCGGGGATCTGTCACCCGAAAATTATTCTCTGCCCTCTAACCTGGACTTGAAAAAGACGGAAGTTCCCTTGATTCACAATCGCCAGGTAAACCGGCATTTGATTTATTTCACGATGAAGCGCCCCGAAGTGATGAGCCGGTGGCTTGAGCGATCGGAAAAGTATTTTCCCATGATGCGGGAGATCTTTAAAGAAGTGGGCACTCCGGTGGAATTGATCCATCTCTCGATGATCGAAAGCGGATTGGTAGCTGATGCCTATAGTCCTGCCTCTGCTGTTGGCATGTGGCAGTTTATAAGAGCAACGGGCTCGATGTATGGGCTCGAGGTGAACTGGTGGATCGATGAGCGGCGAGATCCTGTAAAAGCGACCCGGGCTGCGGCGCGTCATCTGAAAGATTTGCATGATATCTGGAATGATTGGCACCTGGCGATGGCAAATTACAATGTGAGTCCGCGACGACTCAAACAGGCTATCCGGGCCGGAGGCGGTGAACAAAACTACTGGTCGGCATACGATTATCTGCCGCGGGAAACCAAGGGATATATTCCGGCTTTTATTGCGGCTACTATGATTGCGCAGAATCCGAAAGCATTCGGGTTCAAAAAAGATTATGAGGCGGATCCCTATAGTTACGATGTAGTGGAAGTGGCCGGCTTGATGCCCATGGACGCGCTGGCAGAAGCCGCGAATATAAGTGAAGATAAACTCCGGGATTACAATCCCGAGTTATTGCGATGGGCAACGCCCCCGGGTTCCAAGTACCCATTAAAAATACCGAGCGGCAAAAAAGAAGAATTTCTTGAAAATTATAAGGATATTCCCAAGGATAAAAAGCAGAACCAAATTACCATGCACCGCGTAAGCCAGGGGGAAACGCTTGGCGAAATAGCCAACCAGTATGGTACCACGGTCCGCGGCTTATATGAAACCAACAAAAACTTGTCAAGTACGATATATCCGGGTCAACGCATAGCTGTCCCGCTTCCGGCAGGCAGTGATGCGAAGTTGGATGCAGATCGACCGACGCATCAGCCGCGCGGTAATAATCAGGCGGCCCGTAATTCAAGACGAGAAGTACCCGAAGGAAAGGGAAAGTTGACTTATAAGGTTAAAAGTAATGATACCATCGGGCACATTGCCGAATGGTTTGATACGCATGCCTGGAAAATCAGATCCTGGAATAATACCAGCAACTTAATTCATGTCGGAGACCGGCTGGTGATATATGTGCCGAAAGGCAAGCTCGATTTCTACAGCCGCATCAATGAACTTTCATTTAGCGAGAAACAGGAAATCGAACGTAAACAACGCAACGGAGTGGACGTCACTGAGCAGCAATTTGCCTCGGCTGATGGTAGTGGGGGAACCGTTAATTATACGGTTCGGCCAAACGATACACTCTCTGAAATTGCAAGTTCCTTCAATGTATCCGTTCGCCAGATTCAGCAATGGAACAACTTGAGAGGGTCTCGCATATACGTAGGACAAACGCTGACGATACGCAGGTAAAAAAGTTTTTTCATGAGTAATAAAATTAAATACCGTTTTCTGGCCGTTTTGATTGGGGTCGGCGTATTGGTTGCCGGCTTTACCCGTTATTCGGATGTCTATTTCAAGATTAAGAAGAACTTTGCCATCTTCAGTGAAGCTTATGAACAGGTGGTACTTCGCTATGTCGATCGGGTCGAGCCCGACAAACTACTGGATACGGCTCTCTCGGCTATGTTGGATTCCCTGGATCCCTATACCATGATTATCGATCAATCCAAGAGCCAGAAGTTGGATGTTATGACTTCCGGCCGCTATGGAGGGGTGGGACTCGAAGTAGGAGTAAAGGGGGATAAGATCGTTGTAATTGCTCCAATAGAAGGATATTCGGCTCACAGGCAAGGTATTAAGCCGGGGGATGTCATCGTCTCCGTTAATGAAATATCCACGGATAAACTGAAGCCCGAAGAGATTCAGAATATAATGCGGGGAGATCCCGGCAGTTCGGTTACGATGACGATTAAGAGATACGGTTTGGAAGAACCGTTGAGCTTTGAGCTGAAGCGAGAGTATGTAGAGGTCCATAATGTGGCGTACGCCGGACTCATTGGACCCGATCAAGCCATGGGATATCTTCTTTTAAACCGATTTTCAAAAAATACGGCATCTGAAGTTCGGGAAGCCATACGCTCTTTTCAGTCCCAAAAAGAACTGGAAGGGTTAATCCTTGACCTTAGAAACAACCCGGGTGGCTTGCTGGGAGAAGCGGTAAAAACCGTCGATAAGTTTATAAAACCCGGTATTAAAGTCGTCGAAACCAAAGGCAGGGTCAAGGAACAAAATCACGTGTATCGATCGGAGGAGCCAGCCATATACAAGAATTTGCCCTTGGTAGTACTGCAAAATGGAGGAAGTGCCAGTGCATCCGAGGTGGTTGCAGGTGCATTGCAGGATTTGGATCGTGCGGTAATAATAGGTCAACAGAGCTTTGGCAAGGGGCTCGTGCAGGTGGTCCGACCCCTGCCGTACGATATGGCTTTGAAAATGACAACTTCCAAATACTATACTCCAAGCGGTCGAAGCATTCAGTCGATCACCTATACCCATCAAGATACCAACTATACAAAACCGGACTCGGCAAAGAAAGCCTTTAAAACACGGGCCGGTCGAACGGTTTATGACAGTGAAGGTATTATCCCGGATGTCCAACTTGATGATAAACAGCAAAGCAGACTGGAAGTGGCCCTGCAACAGAATAGCCACTACTTCTTTTTTGCCAATCAATATGCCTCCAAATATGATACATTGAGCATGAGCCGGGTATCGGATTCACTGTATCAAGCCTTCAGAGAATATCTTGATGGAAAAGACTTCCAATTCAAGACACGGACCGAAAAAGAATATCAGGAATTCAGGGAGCAATTTGTGTCGGATACATCCGATAATCCAGCTCGTTCCGCCTTGCAAAAGTTAGACCGGCAAATTGAATTGCAGAAGCAGCAAATGTTCCAACAGCACCGATCGTCCATAGAAGAGGACCTGTATCTCGAACTGGTAACTCGATTTCAAGGAAAAAATGGGCGAATTCGGGAGGCAATTCGTACTGACCACTTTGTACAGAACGCCATCCAATTATTGGAAGATCCGGATAGATATCATTCGATTCTGTCAGTAAAGCAGTAATTGTGGGTAAAACAGATCTACATATACACTCTACTGCCTCAGACGGGCAGTATACCCCTTCCGAAGTGGTACGGTTGGCTAAAGAGAGGAATCTGGATATCATTGCACTTACCGACCATGACACCTTTAGTGGCTTTATGGAAGCTTACGAAAAAGGCGTTGAAGAAGGAGTCGAGGTGCTTTCCGGTATGGAAATTACTGCAGATTACGGGGGGCGAGAATCCCACTTGTTAGCGTATTGTTTTGACATTGAGGCTGACAGCATCAAGGATTTGCAACGTCGTCACTGCTTGGCGCGGTTGGATCGGGCCAAGCAAATTGTTGACACACTGCAAAAATGGGGCTTTGATCTGGATATTGAGGAAGTTAAAGCGGAAGCCCGGGGCTTGAATATAGCACGTCCTCACATCGCCACCGTACTTGTGCGAAAAGGATATGTGGCTAATCACAGGGAAGCCTTTATGCGTTATCTTAAAGATCAAATGCTGCAGCATATAGAAAGTGGGTACGATGACTATAAAAACGTTATTCAATGTGTTAGGGAGGCAGGGGGAGTAACGGTGATCGCACATCCGGGATTGTCGTATACATTATTTGATCTGGAGCGATTTGTTGAAGCGGGCATCGACGGAATAGAATTTATTCACCCGAGCCACAATTATAAATTGCAAAAACGATATGAGAAGTGGGCTGAAGAAAATCAATTATTGGTTACCGGTGGAAGCGACTTTCATGGAAGTAATAACAATCACATGCAAAATTTTGGTATATTGGCTGTCAATAATGAATTGGCGCATCGCGTTAAAAGACTGTCAAGGCAAAGGAAGCAGCTTTCTTCTTCCTGAACATTGAATTGGAAAACGAGCAAGGCATTAAATCATTGAACTATGGATCATACAGAATTGCAGGGATCGTTTGATCAAAACTTACAAGATTATAAAATCGGTATTGTAATATCCCGCTGGAATTCCTTTGTTACGGATCAGCTTTACAAAGGAGCCCTGCAAGCGCTTGAACAACAGGGTTTGTCGGGTGATCAGATAACGGCAGCTTACTGTCCGGGGTCTTATGAAATTCCATTTGTTGCCAGAAAACTTGTGGAGAAAAACAAAATAGATGGTGTGATTACCCTTGGAGTTGTAATCCGCGGCGAAACTCCTCACTTTGACTATGTGTGTCGAACCGTCAATGACGGTGTCGCCTGGCTGAATCGCAAGTACGATAAGCCGGTTGCTTTTGGTGTACTTACGACAGATACGGTTCAGCAGGCCTTGGAACGCGCAGGTATTAAAGCGGGGAATAAAGGAGGCGAAGCAGCGTTAGCGTTGTTGGAGATGCTGTCTGTTGTTGACAAGATTGAGCGCCATTGATTCTCCACTTGAATCTACGCGCTTTAAGCTCTAATATATCAAGCTTTAATCAATATTTAATACGGGTCTCTTGAATTCTTACTCACTAACAAATAATGATCAGTCCCGCGAAGATCGGGACAAGCAGCAAAAGCTTGCTGAAACAGGTAAATTGCCCCGGCATATTGCCATTATTATGGATGGCAATGGTCGTTGGGCCAGGCAACGTGGACATGTGAGGGCCAAAGGTCATAAAGTGGGTGTTGAGTCGGTACGGGATATTACAGAAGCATGTGCCCAGATGGGGGTTGAATACCTGACGTTGTATACCTTTTCGACCGAGAACTGGGAACGCCCCTCGAGGGAAATCGATGCCCTGATGAAACTTTTGGTGAGCACCCTGCGCAAAGAAGCTCGCAAGCTGAATGAAAACGATATACAGTTGGAATCCATCGGTCAAACCGATAGATTCCCGGATGTTTGCTGCAATGAGCTTAGAGAAGCTAAGGAGTTGACCAAAGATAATGATCGCATGCAGCTCTGCCTGGCGCTCAGTTATTCCGGTCGCTGGGATATAACACAGGCAGCTCGGCAAATTGCTTATGAAGTAAAAAAAGGCAACCTGGAGCCTGATGAGATTGATGAAAAGTTAATTTCAAATTACCTTTCCACCGCTGGAAAGCCGGACCCGGATCTGATTGTCCGTACCGGTGGGGAATTCAGGATCAGCAATTATCTACTGTGGCAAATAGCTTACTCCGAATGGTATATAACGGAGACGTTGTGGCCGGATTTTCGCCGGGACAACCTTTATGAGGCTATCCGTTGGTTTCAGCAGCGGGACCGCCGCTTTGGTAAATTATCAGAGCAAACCGATGATGAGTCGGATGAATCGTGGCTTAAGAAAGCATTTTCATAAAAAGTTTTTATGGTTTTTTCCAATCGATTGCGAATAAATCTCAGTTTCCTCAAAATTTCGCTCTTCTTTTTAATTTCCGGCATGTTATTGCTTTATGCGGGGGCGGTAATTGCCCAGGACAGCAACGCGTCGGATACCACAGATCTTGACCTTGTCAATCCTCTCCAACAGCGTGCCCAGCAATATACGATCAAGGGGATAGAAGTGAAGGGCGCACAGACGGTTCGTGAGAGTTTTATTCCCAGTACCAGTGGGTTAACCGAGGGAACTACCATTACCATCCCGGGAGATGATATTTCACAAGCTATACGCAGACTCTACCGCACCGGGCTATTTTCCAACATCGAAATCAATAAAAAAAGAACCACGGTCGACGGTATTTACCTGGAAATCGTGGTAGAGGAGCAGCCGCGACTCGCGGGGTATGAACTTAAAGGGATTGGAAAATCAGAACGGGAAGATCTAAAAAAACGGCTTTCCCTGGTAACCGGTTTTGCCGTGACTAAATCGGCTAAACAGCAATCCCGGAACACGATAAAGCGTTTCTTTTCCGATAAAGGTTATTGGAATACGAAAGTGAATATTAAGACCACGGTTACGGACTCTGTACGCAATCGGGTGCGGTTAACCTATAATATCGATCCGGGTAAGAAACTGGAAATTAAGGATATTCGCTTCCGAGGGAATGATACATTCGAGGAAAAAGACTTGCGGAAAGCCCTGGGGACGATTAAGGAGGATCGTTGGTGGAGAATATTTTCCAAGAAGTTATTCAAGCAGAAAAAATACGAGGAAGCCAGGAAGAATCTAATAAGCTATTATAAGGAGCGTGGTTTCCGGGATGTACGTATAGTTGATGATTCGGTTTACGTGTACAACTACAAAAAGGACAAGAAGGGAATTCGAGTCCGGATAACTTTGGAGGAGGGACCCAAATATTTTGTTCGTGATATTACGTGGGAGGGGAACACGGTTTATTCGGATGAACAACTGACAGAGACCCTCGGACTGGCGAAAGGAGATGTATTCAATCATAAGAAGTACGAAAACAACCTCAAACCCACCGGACAAAATGAGAACAATGTTAAGAGCATGTATCAGAATGCGGGATACCTGTTTTTCCAAATACAGCCTAACATTGAAGTAG
>CAJXOW010000039.1 GCA_913057825.1 uncultured Balneolaceae bacterium
GGTATCTGTGGAATTAACGTCCCCGCCGGCACACATTCCAACGGGTTGCCTTATGGAATGCAGTTTATGGCAAATACGTTTGAAGAAGGTAAAGTTTTAAATGCAGCTCGACTAGTTGAACAATTGGGCGAATAAGGGACGAGTGAAGAGATTGGCAACTGGAAAACCGCATTTTTTTACAACTCCCAACCGCCTGCTATTACTAGCCACTTGCCTGATGTTGGGACTGGGCAGCTGTCAGTCTGAAAGCAACAAGACCCAGTTCTCGCCGAAGGGCAGAGAAGTACCCCGATTTTCGAAAGATACGGCCTATCATTTCATCGAGCGACAAGTGTCTTTCGGTCCCCGGAACCCCGGTTCAGAGGGACATCAAAAAGCATTAAACTTTCTATACGATAAATTAAGCTCCTATGCAGGATCCCGCTTTGCGTATAGGCAGTCTTTTACCCACCGGGGATACAACGGAGACACCCTTCAACTAACAAATGTAATAGCTTCTTTTAATCCGGAGGCCGCTGATCGGATCCTACTCTGTGCCCATTGGGATACACGTCCCAGGGCAGATCATGCTGATAAAAACAAAGACCAGCCCATACTGGGGGCAAACGACGGAGGCAGCGGGGTTGGGGTTTTGCTCGAACTCGCGCGTTTATTTAAGCAAAAAGAGCCCCCCGTTGGCGTTGATATCGTACTGTTTGACGGGGAAGATTACGGTAAAACGGGAGATCAGCAGCACTATTTTCTGGGTTCGCGATACTGGGCTAATCATCCGCCCGTTAAGGATTATCATCCGCGCTTTGGTATATTGGTTGACATTGTTGGAGGCGAAAATGCTCAATTTTTGCAGGAGCAAATATCCCTTGCTTACGCACCCGGTTTGGTGAATGAAGTCTGGGCAATTGCCCATCAAAAGGACTATCAATCCATATTTCCGGACCGGGAGGGAGCGCAGATATCGGATGATCATGTGATCATTAATCGGATTTTGAATATTCCCACGATCAATATTATTGATCACCGGGTACGACCCGACGGCGGGGTAAAATTTCCCGAATACTGGCATACGCATCGCGACCGGATGGAAATTATTGATCGAAATACATTACACGCCGTGGGAACGGTTTTAACCGAATTAATCTATAATCGCTTGTAACGCGTTATCAATTATGAAATACGTTGAAATTAAAATAGGGGTTTCCCCTGAACACCAGGAACAACTGATAGCAGATCTTGCTTCTTTAGGATTCACAGGTTTTCAGCAACTTGATGATATTTTACTGGGCTATATAGGTGGAGAGAACTTTTCCCAAACCGATATAGATCAACTTGAGCAGCAGTTAAAGGTATATTCTTTTGAAGCCGGGCTGTTATCGTGGCGATATATAGAGGAGGAAAACTGGAATGATGCCTGGGAACAGACCCTGACTCCGCAATTCGTGGGGAAATTCTTCATCAAACCCAGTTGGTCCGAAATCGAACCGCCCTCTGATACTACTTTGTTAAAAATTGATCCCAAGATGTCGTTCGGTACGGGATATCACGAAACAACCCGTCTTATGCTTCGAAAGATACCCGACATCATTGAAGAGGGGGATAAGGTACTCGATGCAGGTACGGGAACGGGAATTCTGGCCATAGCAGCGGCCAAAATGGGGGCAGAGTGGGTTTTCGGTTTTGATATTGACGAGTGGAGTTACCAAAATGCTTCAGAAAATATCACGCTGAATGAAGTGGAGGATCAGGTGACGCTTGCAAAGGGAGATGAACAAGTTATACCCGATGATGTATCCTTCGATGTGATCATAGCCAACATTAACCGCTCCGTTATAATCCCGATGCTTCCCCGGATGATGGGACTGCTGAAAATGGACGGCTCACTGGTGCTTTCCGGCTTAACTCAATCAGATCATGAAAAGGTGGAAGAAAACGAAATTATGAAACAATTTACCTCCCTGTTGGATGTAACGGAGGATGGGGAATGGATCTGCATGCATTATCGTAAAACCTCCGAAGAAGCGCCCGCCGGAGTGTAACTCATGTATGCGTCCATTGATATTGGCAGTAACACGATACTTTTGCTCGTTGCCGAGTGGAGAGAGGGACAACTGACCGAGCAAAAGGAACAAATACGTGTTCCACGGCTCGGACAAGGAATGGATGAGAACGGGCAGCTTACGAAACAGGCTATTTATCGGGCGTCGGATATTTTGGCCGAGTTTAAGCAGATGGTCCGGTATGAGTTTGGCAAGCAAATCCCCATTATCGTTACGGCCACCAGTGCCGTCCGCGAGGCTGAAAACAAAAATGAGCTGGTGGAAGAAGTTAAAAAGCGTACCGGCTTGGAAGTTAAAGTAATTTCCGGAGCACAGGAAGCGCGGCTAACCTATGCCGGCGCCTTGACGACATTGCGTATGAAGCAGCCGGAATCCGGGTATGTGGTGGTGGATGTGGGCGGAGGAAGTACCGAAATCATTCAGGGTCACGGCAAGAAGGTGAATCAACTGCGATCCTATCCCATGGGAAGCGTTCGCTTTTCGGAAAAATACATTCATACCGGGTATGCAATAAACCAAAGCGTGGCCAACTGCCGGGAAGCTATTTTCCAGTTACTAAGGGATCCATCATTCGACATACAGAGAGAACATATTCTGATCGGGGTGGAGGGAACTGCTACGTCATTGGCCTATATTTCCGGAGATTGGTCCAACCCCTATCATTCTTCATTAGTTAATGGGATCGTATTGACAGCCGATGAGATAAGGGAATTCGTGAGATGGCTTGAGCGTACGGAACCCCAAAAATTGCTGGACCTTTATCCGGAAGTTATGAAGGGGAGGGCAGATGTTTTCCTGGGAGGGGTCTTAATCCTGGAAGCCGTCATGCACCAGTTTTCGATGGAAAATTTGATCATATCAGCGGGGGGTATCCGTCACGGAGCTATGATGGAATATCTGCGGGGTTAATAAAAAATCAATCAGGTGAGCTGACTTAAACTTTGAATAAACTCTGCCACCTGATTGATTACAAGGAATGATTATGACATTAACTGCCAATGGCGAATCTAAGACCTACGTTGATTGCAAGCTGATCATAGTCGCTCAAGGTGTACTTCAGTTCTCCATAAAGATTGGCAAAATCAAGAGGATATTCTGCTCCACCACCGATGTTCAAGCCAATGGCTGAATCGGAATAGGAAGAACTGAACGTATTGCCAAAAGGCCCGGTTACTGTTTGTCCTTCGGCTTTAAAGTTGACAAAATTCAACCCTGCCAATCCATAAACATTCACATCGGCATCCATGGGAAATAAATAATGTCCGTTTGCATTGATTTCCCACCAAGTCCAATCCACACCAGGGAACATCTCTTTCGGCAGAAAGAAAGTAATGTTAGCTCCTGCTCTGAATTGTTCATTGATTGTATAAACCCCGTCTGCTCTTATCCCCAGATTTTCGATTTCACTGCCGTATGCAAGGCCTCCGCCTATGTCAATTTGGGCAGTTGCTCGTTGCAGGTTGCCTGTGAATAGTAGAATTCCACTCAATAGTACAATGGAAAGTAGATATCTTTTCATTGTTATTCTCTGTTTAGTTAAGGTTTGCTAAATCACGTCTAGTCTCAATTAAGATATCATATTTTTATAAATTTTCTTATTTAAATATTTATTTTATTAAAAATGTTCATAAATCATCATAAACTCTTGTCCCTGAAATAGCGGTTGACGGTAAAACCTACCGGCGTTTCCGAAGTATTAAAATTTTCTGGTTCCAAGGCAGGTATAATATAGATTTTAAAATGGACAGTGAGCCATAAGTATAGCCAATCATCGAAGAAAAGTTTACGAACGAGGAAACGCCGGTGGGTTTTACCGTCAACCGCTATTTGGACCGTTCAACAGGAATGTGGAAGATTATTTCAAATTTATGTGCGCCTTGATTAAATTATGGGTCGAAAGCCACCAAGTTTAATTGATACGTACCCAGAGTTTGAGGGGATAACTTACATATGACGGATTCTTCAAATTCCAGATCAGATGCCGTTACCAACGAGGGACGCAATACCGAACAGTCTCGTCAGGATCGTGAATGGGCTCAAAAAGCCAAAGAGGGAGATGAAGCCGCCTATCAAAAGATCGTTGACCGCTATAGGAACTCTCTGCACTATTACATTGGAAAGATGGTGAAGAACCGGAGTGTCGTAGAGGATCTGGTCCAGGAGACTTTTATGAAAGCGTTTGACAGCATCGAATCATATAATACGGACTACGCTTTTTCTACCTGGTTGTATCGGATCGCCAAAAACCATACGATTGATTACATGCGCAAAAAGAAACTGCAGACCCTCTCCATTGACGAACCGGTTCAAACGAAGGAAGGGGAGATGCAGATGGAACTTCCTGATGAACAGGAGCAAACCGATCGTTCGGTTATTCGAAAGCAACGGAAAAAAATCATTCAGCAGGCTATCGATAATCTTCCCGACAAGTACCGCAAGGTCATTCAACTTCGTCATATGCAGGAAAAAACATACGATGAGATATCAGAAAAGCTGGACCTACCGCTGGGTACCGTTAAAGCCCATATCTTCAGGGCTCGCGAGCTGCTGTATAAAGCACTTAAAGACAAGCGTGGAGCTTTTTAATGATTTATGATTGATGATTTATGATTAATGATTAGATTTAGTCGGTGATTTTCTACCCATTTACCACAGAAAAGGTTATTTATCCCGATTTCAGGTTTATACCACCTGCTGTCAACGCTAATCACAAATCATAAATCACAAATCATCAATCATAAATCATAAATTATTAATTACCCCCTAATCTCCCTCCGACTTTAAGTTCTCAATTACGGCATCCACATTGTCTCGGAACTTTTCATATTTGGCCCTTCGCACCGGGGTTCCTTCGGTGATTCGGTTGTACTCTTTTAGGTCCAGCTCTTCCCAGTATTCCATATCGTGATTTTGCAGCTCCTCCCGGGGATGAAGGTCTTCAATCGAGCCATAGGGGGCATCCCGGTTCCACGGACAAACCTCCTGGCATATATCACACCCAAACATCCATTCACCCACCTGTTTCTTATACTCGTCCGGCATTTCCTCCTTTAGTTCGATGGTAAAGTAGGAGATACACTTGGTGGCATCGACGCGATAAGGTTCGTAGATGGCATTCGTCGGACAAGCTTCGATGCAGCGGGTGCAGGACCCGCAGTGGTCGGTCGTCACCTCATTATACCGGAATTCAGTATCCACGATCATTTCACCGATAAAAAAGTAAGAGCCGAGCCGCTTGTTCAGCAGCATGGAATTCTTTCCGATCCATCCGATTCCGGCCTGTACGGCCCACGCCTTGTCCAGCACCGGGGCAGAGTCTACAAATACACGTCCCTGCACCTTACCCACGATTTCCCGCGTATATTTGAAAAGCTTATACAATTTCTTTTTGAAGACCTTGTGGTAGTCCCGACTCTGGGCGTACTTGGAGATCTTGGGTACCTCTTCGAGACGGGTATGCTCTTGATGGTCGGGATGGTTATAGCTGGCCAGGACCGAAACCACACTCTTGGCACCGGGAACCAGTTTCGTCGGATCAACCCGTTTATCAAAGTGATTCTCCATCCAGAGCATATTGCCATGACGTCCCTGGTTTAGCCACTCTTCCAGTCGGCGTTCTTCCTGTTCCAGTCGGCGTGCACGCGCGAATCCGCATGCGTCAAATCCCAGGTCATACGCTTTTTGACGGACATCTTCGGTTTTTTTGATGAGATCCATGTATGATCAGCTGGACAACGACTTTTTCGAAATGCTGTTCAATTGTCCGTCCTCAAGTTTGAGGGTTTTATGGGCATGGGAACGGACCAGTTCATAATCGTGGGTAACCATCAAAATGGACATTCCCCGGTCGTTGATTTGTTCGAGCAGTTTCATCAACGAGTGGGACGCCTCCGGATCAAGATTTCCCGTGGGCTCATCTGCCAACATGATTCGTGGTTCGTTAGCCAGTGCCCGGGCAATTACCACACGCTGTTTTTCACCGCCCGACAAATCCAGGGGCATGCTTTTATGCTTGTGACTTAATCCTACTAATCCCAGTACTTCGATAACGCGTTTTTTTATATATCTATTTTTTTGTCCCGTCACTTTCAGGGAGAAGGCAACATTTTCATATACATTCCGATCCGGCAACAGTTCAAAGTCCTGGAATACTATTCCCAGACGCCTTCTTAGATGGGGAACCTGGTTTGATTTCATCGTATTAATGTGATAACCGGCCACCCAGACATCCCCCTCGTCGGGTAATAAATCACGGTATATCAGGCGTAAAAAAGAGCTTTTACCCGCTCCGGTTTGACCGATCAGGTAAGTAAAATCGCCATTTTCCATCGAGAAATCGATGCTATCCAGCACTTGTCGGTGTTGGTAGGTAACCGATACATTTTTAAACTCTATTACGTCGTCTGCGGACATGTTAGCGTCATGGTTACACGAAGGCTGTCATCGTCGGCATCCACAAGATCAAAACCTTCGTACTGTGAAAGAATATCAAATGAACTGTTATGTATTATGCTTCGCATTTCGGACAATGTGTAAATCCGCTGCTTGTGAACTTCCTGAAAACTATCAATTACATTTTCCCGATCATCATCAAGCTGCTGGATGGTGAACGTGTTGACATGAATGCGATCCTCTTCATCATAACGACTTTTTCGGTGATAATAAAAGTTTTCGTAATACCCTTCTTCGCCATCAAGCGATTGAATGGCCTGTTCTGAATTTTGAGGGGTTGTGAAATCAAAAATGAATATCCCTTCCTCATTTAGAACTTGCTGCACTTCTTCCAGCAACTGCAGGATAAGATCTTGGTGATGCAAGTAATTAATACTGTCGAAAGTCAATAACACTACATCGAATTTTCGAGGGTGCAGGGGAGAAAGGTCCATAAAGTCGACTACGTCAAAGGAGACCCGGGAAGTAATCATTTCTTGCTTTTTTCGTCTGGCAACATTGATCATTTCTGGGGATTTGTCGGTTGCCAGTATGCTGTAGCACATCAATTCATCGAGCGACAAAGCCAACGATCCGGTTCCACATCCCAACTCAAGTATACGAAGTGGATCGCGGTGGTGAGTCTGCATAATTTCATCGATAAAATCTGCCCAGTGCTCGTAGTTCACTTCTTCCATCACCTGGTCATAGACAAAGGCCAGTGCCCGGTAAATGTCATATTCCTGATCAACTTGACTCATAGGTAGCTCAATGATAGACCACTATTAAACCGTTTTTCGTGGATTGTGCTTCTCATTTTTTCTGCGATTCTGCACCAGCTCGTATGCCTGATTCATTGCTATTTTAAACGATTCCGGAGAAGCTTGATTGGTCCCGGCTATGTCAAACGCCGTGCCATGATCGGGAGAAGTACGGATAAAGGGCAAGCCGGCGGTGAAATTGACTCCTTTGTTAAAAGAAAGCGTTTTAAATGGTATTAAACCTTGGTCGTGATACATTGCCAGAATACCATCAAATTTTTCGTAAGTGCGGTTTCCAAAAAAACCATCCGCTGCAAAGGGTCCCTCTGCCTTAATACCGTCCATCTGCACGTTTTTCAGGGCCGGTTCAATCAACGCTTCCTCTTCGGTCCCGATAACTCCTCCATCGCTGGCATGCGGATTGACACCCAATACAGCAATGCGAGGTTCGCCAATATCAAAATCGGCTTTTAAACTGTGGTTCATGATACGTATAAAGCGAGTAATATTCGGTTTGTTAAGCAGAGGCACAACTCGCTTGAGCGGAATATGTATGGTGGCCAAACCAACCCGCAACCCTTCATTGACCATAATCATCATGTACTCGGTGCTCCCGGTTTTTTCGGCCAGATACTCCGTGTGACCCGGTACATGGTAGCCAGCCAGGCTGATAGCTTTTTTCGAAAGAGGAGCGGTTACAAGGGCTGAGGCCCGCTCATTTATACAAAGCTCCACGCCCCGGGCAACGGCCTGCATAGCAATATGACCCGCCTCATCGGAAATTTCGCCGGGTTTAAGGTCAACCTCTTCCTCGTCCAGAATTTCCAGCAGATTCACTTTGCCATCTTCGATTTCACCTACCGAACTAATGTAGTGATAGTCGAGCCGTATCCCCAGGATACGCTTGTAATAATCAATAATAGAGGCCGAACCGAGGATGACAGGGGTGAAGGGGAGCTTGGTATTCTGAAGAGATTTTAAGATCACTTCAGGCCCAATTCCGTTCATATCACCGATGCTGAGGGCAATGCGACTGTTCATGACTTTAAGATAAAGATTAATTGTAATGTTTTAGCGAATGCAAGAGGAAAAACCGGTGGATTTTATTTTTCTGATACCAGCTCAAAATCTCCGAAACCGCTAGTAGCCCTGAAGATATAGGTTTTATCTTCATACGTCCAGGTCTCAACAGCACGCTTATCCGATGGAAATTTTCGCTTAATAGCATCGGGCGGACCTCGACGAATGTAAATTTTACCCATATCGGTTTGATATCCAGGTTGGTTTATGGTACTGAATTTTTCGTAGGAATGATCGATACGTTGATAATACTCAGCCATCAACTCGTTATATGCCGTGTTGGGGGTGGGATCTTTTTTATCCCAGAAATTTTTAAAAGCTTCAATGCGATCTTCTTTCGTCCCCTTAAGCATCTGATCGATTTGCTTCTGGCTGACAATGAACTCGAGCATGCGAATTGAAACGCCAACATTAAGCAAACTTATAGGCATATTGATCCAACGCGACTGGTAGATTTCATCCCCAATAATATTTTTAGTTTCGTTATTGATGAGTTCAACTTTATACCGGCCGTTTTCAAATTGACTATTGGGTATATGGACCAGTCCATAGGTCCCTTCAGTTTGGCTTTTATAATTAAAATGCAAGTGGAGTCTTGAGGTATCGGATCCGAGAGAAGGGGTAACACTTTCGAGCATATGTTCTCTGTCAACCATCTGTTTCAACACCCTGTTTTTGATGGTGGTATCGCGATCGTTAATACTTACGCGGCGAATATCAAGTTGATACTTATCTGCCCCGTTATCGGGCAATCGAAAAAGCAGGTGAAAATCTTTTCCGTAATTCACGTTATGGCCAAAATTGGCAAGCGATGCTCGATTGGGCTGTTTTTCCCGGTCAAGTGAATCAAGATAGAAAAAAGTGGTATGCTGACTTTCTGAAGGAGATTTGACGTTTACAAATCTGGTTCGGGTAATTGGTTTACCTGTCGTTGACTCGTCGCTAATTTGAAGCATATACTTGTAATAACCCGGCTGAACCGGAACTGACAGGTAACCGGTCAGGTAGTGTTTGCTGGACTGGGTCTGTTCATACGTATCTGCATAAACCGTCCCTTTCCAATAGGTTCTGTCTACCGGCCGAAGAGATTGAATTTTGGCCTTCTTGATATTTTCAAGCAATTCCCCTTTTTCAGAAGTAAATAATTCGAGATTTAAACTTACCGAGGATTGAAATGAAGCTGCCTTGTCTCGGGATCTGCTGGAAGCATTGGAAGGACTACTTTTTTTAAAACGCAGTGATTTATAATCGATGCGGAATGCAGTCACAAAAGACACCTTACCGGGATTGTTTGCCGGCAAGATAAAGTCATCGATGTAGATATGGGGATTTTCTCTTTGTCCCAACAGGTCTTGGTAGGTAATACGCTGGGCCTGTAAATCAGTGGCATGCAGCATTAAAATAAACAAGAAAAGCACACCCGCACCGACCCTGGCGAAAGGGGCGCGTACCGAATTTCTGTTGGTATATATCATAAATTAGTCCTGTAAGTAGTAAAAATTATATATTTGTACTTGTAAACAAGGTCTATAAATTTTATTAATCAGACAATCGCGATAAATCATGTTTTTAACGAAAGCAGTAAATCGTTAGCATACGTGATATCAATATAATACGAAATAGTATTCAATAACATGAGCAAAGGGGAAGAGCAGAGTAAAGACAAGAGCTTGAAAAAGCTAACCGAACAGCTTGAACAGATCGAGGAACAGATAAAGCGGGGAGGAGGAGAAAAAAGGGTTAAAAAGGAACACGATAAGGGAAAGTGGACGGCTCGTGAAAGAGTAGCCTACCTGGTCGACTCCCAGGATACCTGGCATGAAATAGGGTTATGGGCCGGCTATCAGATGTATAAAGACGAGGGCGGATGTCCGGCCGGCGGAGTAATTACCGGAATTGGAGAGGTAGCCGGCAAAAAGTGTGTCATTGTAGCGAACGATGCGACCGTAAAAGCGGGAGCCTGGTTTCCCATCACGACCAAGAAAAATCTCAGGGCCCAAAAAATTGCCATGGAAAACCGTTTGCCGATTATTTATCTGGTTGATTCTGCCGGTGTATTCTTACCCCGGCAGGATGAAATTTTTCCCGACAAAGATGATTTTGGCCGTATATTTCGAAATAATGCCCGCATGAGTGCAGAAGGTATCCCCCAAATAGCAGCCATTATGGGTAGCTGCGTAGCGGGGGGAGCCTATCTTCCCATCATGAGTGACGAGGCTATTATCGTAAATGGAACCGGCAGTGTTTTCCTGGCCGGAAGCTACCTGGTAAAAGCAGCTATCGGGGAAGATGTAGATAATGAAACCCTGGGCGGTGCCACCACCCATACGGAGATCAGCGGGGTATGTGATTATAAGGCGGAAGATGATGAACAGGCACTGCATACGGTTCGGGACCTGGTAGATAAACAAGGCCCCTCCGAAACTGCGGGACTCAATCGTTCCGAACCCCATGAGCCGGAACGTGACTGCGAGGAGATTCATGATATATTTCCGGCCGATCGCAGCACTCCGTACGACATGCATGAGGTTCTTGCGACGGTCTATGATTCCGGGAGTTTTACCGAATACAAGGAGGGATACGGCCAAACCTTGATCACGGGATATGCCCGTATTGACGGTTGGAGTGTCGGAGTAGTGGCCAATCAGCGCAAGGTGGTCAGGACCCAAAAAGGAGAAATGCAGATCGGGGGGGTAATCTATTCAGACAGTGCTGACAAAGCTGCCCGGTTTATTATGAATTGCAATCAAAAAAAGATTCCCATCCTGTTTTTTCAGGATGTCACCGGTTTTATGGTGGGTAAAAGAGCCGAACACGGAGGTATTATCAAAGATGGAGCCAAGATGGTTAATGCGGTGGCAAACTCGACCGTCCCCAAATTCACCGTCGTAGTGGGCAACAGCTACGGGGCCGGCAATTACGCTATGTGTGGCCGTGCCTATGATCCACGGTTCATGTTTGCTTGGCCGACTGCCCAAATAGCAGTAATGGGAGGGACCCAGGCCGCCAAGGTATTAACACAGATTAAGATTAAAACGCTGAAGAAAAAAGGAGAGGAATTAAGTGAAGAGGCCGAGCAGGAAATTATGCAGGAAATGCAGGATAAATATGAAAAACAGACTAAAGTCTCCTATGCAGCTGCCAGGCTATGGGTAGACGACATCATAAAACCGGAACATACCAGGCAGCGTCTTTCTCATGCCATCGCATGCGCTAACCAACAGCAAGAGATTCCTCCCTTTAAAACGGGAGTATTGCAAACATAAGCCTGCACAGTTTATTATTTAACATCAGTATTTGAAAAACCGGCCGGCGGTTCCTTCCCCGGAAACTTTTCTTCGTTTATTGGCAACCAACACCTGATAGCCATACAAACTTCAATAGTTATTTAAGGCTTATACCCAGAAAATTTTAATGCTTCGGAACCGCCGGCCGGTTTTTCAAATACCTCTATAATTGTATAATCCGTCTACAGGTAACTATGATATTGATGGTAACAGGATAATGTGTTGTTGAACTATAATAATAGACGGGATGTTAATTATTGTCCGAACAGGTGGTTGAGTATGTTTCTTAATTTTAATAGAGAGCAAAAAAACAATGAGTAAAGATCAGCAAGATGAAAAGGAATCCAATAGGAGAGAGCAAACGGAGAATTCGAATTGCATGCCGGAAGATCCGCTTGAGAAAGCCGAATTTCTGGAGAAGGTGACTAACAATTTACCGGCCATTGTTTACCTGTTTGATATTCAGGAACTGGAAATGATATGGTGCAACGAAACCCACCAGGCTCTGATCGGATTTGATTCGACCGGAATGGATCTGGTCAATGAGCAGGGAGACCTGAGAGCTATTAGCAAAGACGATCAAGATCTGGCGGTTGATAATATCAAAGGGTGGAGAGACAAAAAGAATATTCCCTCCCAGGTGATCATCCGAATTACGGACCGGGAAAACAATGATCAATTCTTTATTACCGACCATTATGTTTACAAAAGGGACGAATCCGGTCACCCCAAATGGGTATTGGGAGTGGGCGTCAACATAAGTAATCCGGCCGATTCTGAACACGAAAGGCGGATTCTATACAGCGAAAATATACTGGAGACTCAGCGTTTGTTGGACGAGATGTCAGAAAGAGAACTGGAGGTGTTGGAGCACCTATCAGAAGGAAAATCCTATGATGCAATAGCCAGTGAAATGAACTTGTCTGTCGACGGAATCCGCTATCATATCCGAAATATTTACTCCAAGCTGGAGGTTAACACAAGAGCCAAAGCCATAAAAATTGCTTTGAAATACCGATTAATCATCCCTTAAACTCCAAAAACCGCATATCTATGCGGTGATTCCGGTGAAAGCGCTTTTTATAATGTATTCGTTGGCATATGAATGGGGTATAAAATAAAATAGGCACCGTACGTATCAGGCACGGTGCCCTGGCTTATTCATCAAGAGAGAGACGCAACACTAAGATAGGTTATCTAGGTTAGCGTCAATTACAATATAATACATTAAACGGAATTGAAAAATAGTTTCTATTCCTCTCTTGTTTTATTTTTTTAGCTCCTTCCTGTTTTTGTTCTGTTATTTTAAGACAACCTCTAGTATTATTCCTTTTAAAATACCTTCGAACTTTTCACAACGACCGCATGGATAATTCTATACGCATTGCCAGTGGATCAGGTTTTTGGGGGGATTGGGCGGAAGCTCCCATTAACCAGGTTAACGACGGCCCGATAGATTACCTGGTCATGGATTATTTAGCCGAGGTTACGATGTCCATCCTTCAAAAATTGAAAAACAGGGATACCTCTCAGGGATATGCCCGAGATTTTCTGGGAGTAATGGATGAAATACTGCCGGCTGTCAAGGAAAAGAACATTACCGTCATAACCAATGCGGGCGGCGTAAATGCACATGCCTGTAAAAATGAACTGATGCAACTTGCCAGGGAAAAGGGTATGGATCATTTGCGAGTTGCGGTGGTTGAGGGTGATAATGTTCGGGATACGATGCATACGCTCATGGAAAAGGGCGAAAAATTCCCGCATCTGGATACGGGACAGCCTTTTACCGAAATTGAGGCTGAGCTGCAAAGTGCACACGCTTATTTCGGCAGTCAACCTATTATTGATGCATTGAATCAGCAGGTGGATGTTGTCATTACGGGGCGGGTAATTGATGCTGGTCTTATTGTTGCCCCGATGGTATATGAATTCGGCTGGGAAATGGATCAATACGATTTGGTGTCGGCGGCAACCGTTGCAGGACATCTGCTGGAGTGTGGCGGACAGGCTACCGGCGGGAATTTTACTGACTGGGAAAAAGTGGAAAATATTCATAACCTTGGATTTCCTATTGTTGAAGCCTATCCCGATGGTACCTTTGACGTGATCAAACACGAAGGAAGCGGGGGACTGGTCAGCGAAGCTACCGTAAAAGAACAACTTGTCTATGAAATAAGAGATCCCTCGGCCTATTTGACAGCTGATGTTTCGGCTGATTTTACCAGTTTGCAGGTGCGGAAGAAAGGGGAAAACCGGGTGCGTATTTCCAGCGTCCGGGGTACGGCCCCTCCTGATCAATATAAAGTTTCCGCAAACTATTTGGATGGGTATAAAATTACTTCAATGTTGACTTATTCATGGCCAAGAGCTTTTGAAAAGGCCAGAGATGCTGCTGCCGTTTTTCGAAAAAGAGTAAACGACTTAAATCTGGAGATTGAAGAGCTTCATTTTGAATATGTGGGACTTAACGCTTGTCATGAACAGGTACCCGAAGAAATCGCCGGTGGAGATGAAAACGAAATCCAGTTGAGAATTGCTGCACGGGGCAGGCATAAAGAGCATTTAAAAACATTGAGTAAGGAAATCGCCCCCTTAATCCTGACAGGTCCCCCCGGCGCTACCGGATTTGCCGGAGGAAGACCTAAGCCAAGTTCAGTGATCGCATATTGGCCCACACTTATAGATAAATCTCACTGTACCCCGCGGGTTCAGGTATTTGACCTGAATCGATTTTAAATTTTACCTGTTCAGGATTACATTTGGTTTTATTTATACTAAAGTTTATCACTGAATCATCTACAACAGGACTTTTATCTTACGCTGCTAATATTTTTATTGCAGTACATCGAAAGTGGATTGGCACTTGGACGGAGGTTTATTGTCTTACTATTCCTTAACTATTTAAATCTTTTTTTCATATGATTATTGGAATTATTGGAGCAGGCTTGTCAGGTCTTGTCGCCGGCAAGAAGTTGGCTGAAGCGGGTCATGAAGTTGTAATGGTCGAAAAATCCCAGCAATTGGGTGGACGACTGGCAACGGTAACCGGAGGAGAAAGCCGAATCAAGATTGATACTGGTATTTCCCACTTTGCAGCCCATGAACCTGATTTCAAGGATTTTGTGGGAGAACTCCAGGAAATAGACATGGTGCGGGAATGGACTCATTATTTTGGATTGTATGACGGCATTAACCTTTATCGTGAGAATCCTAACAAGGAGTTTGAAAGTTATTACATAGCTCCCGACGGCATAAATGAAATCCCTCGCCATCTCTCGCGTTGGGTGGATGTGCGGTCTGATACGAAGGCGGGCGGTATTACCCACATAGGATCGTTCCGAACCAAAAAGCACGCCTGGATGATCAATCTCACGAATATTGATGTGATTGAAGTGGATGCTGTGATTTTGGCGTCACCGGCCCCGGAAGCGTACGCTGTGCTTCAAACAGCTCAAAACGAAACGGCAGCCCGTCGAATTATCCGGCATATTGACGAAATCAATTACAAACAAACCTTGACGGTCATGGCCGGATACGGGGAGCAGGAGCAACCCAAGTGGCAGGGAATCGAATTTATGGATGACCGGTTGTGGTGGGCCTACAATGAAACATCCAAAAGAAATAATCCATCCGAAACTGCGTTAGTTCTGCACTCGCAATCAGATTTTGCCAAAAAATATAAACGGGAAGACGAAGAGACGTTTACCGGGCTCATGTTGGATCGACTTGGTGAAATTATGGGCGATTGGGCCGCTCAGCCTGATTGGATTCAGACCACCCATTGGAGATATATGCTGGCTGAAAATCCCATGGAGGATCCATTTATTGAGCTTGAAATGGAAGAAGCCCCGCTGGCCCTGGTTGGTGATTATCTCGGCGGCAATACCGTCGAGGCTGCTTATTTATCGGGCTTGAAACTTGCGAATCATTGGATAGAAAAGTACAAGGATGAGATTACAGACGCTGATCACGCTAAACCGCTACTTTAAGAAGTACCTGTGGACCATCATTGCGGGTACTTTTTTCCTGACGGCGGCAAATTTTTTCCTGGTCTGGATTCCGGTTTTTATACGGCGGACCATGGATGAGATTTCGGCTTTGGGCAGTCAAGTTGACCAATCCTACGACAGCTTGTTTACCGTCCTCTTTTCCAGTGAGGCTGGTGTTGTTTTAGCGCGCAACGCCGGTTTTTTATTGGTCGCCGTGGCTCTCTATGGACTGCTGCTATTTGCTACTCGACAGACGCTTATCGTTTCCTCCAGGAAAATTGAATATGACATCCGGAATGAGTTGTTTGACAAGCTGGTTCGCTTGCCTCAACGCTTTTATAGTCAAAGGGATACGGGCGATATCTATATAAGGGCGACCGAGGATGTCGTGAGGGTCCGGGAATACTTCGGACCGGCCTTTATGTACACGATCAATACGTTCACGCGGTTCGGATTTATAATAACCATGATGTTGATTGTCAGTCCCCAACTAACGTTGTGGGCGTTGTTGCCGCTGCCTTTTCTTTCGGCATTTGCTTATTACATCAGCGGATATATCTATAGTCATTCACGCAAAATTCAGCAGCAGTACTCCAGGATTGCCGGTCGGGCGAAAGAGGCTTTTTCCAGCATACGACTGGTAAAATCGTATAACCGGGAAGCTTATGAACAAAGCCGGTTCGAAGAAGAGAGTGATCAATACCGGCGCAAAAAGCTGCGACTGGATATGGTTGAATCGCTTTTCCACCCGATGTTGAATTTGTTGATCGGCATGTCGGTGATCATTGTGATATGGAAAGGCGGACAAATGGTGATAGGGGGTAATTTGACGGTCGGGAATATAGCAGAATTTGTCATTTATGTTGCTTATCTTACATGGCCAGTGGCTTCATTGGGATATACCGTTAATCGTTTCCAGCGTTCATTGGCTTCCTGGAATCGCATTGAACGAATACTCAATGAACCGATTGAAATCAAGGATGAAGATAAAACGGATCACGAGATAGAGGGTATTAAAGGAAATATAGAATTTAACAGCGTCAGCTTTAAGTATCCCGATGATGACACCTATGCACTCAGGGATATTAACTTTAAAATCAATGCCGGCGAGAAAGTTGCTATCGTCGGGCGCACCGGGAGTGGGAAAACGACTTTAACCCGTTTAATTCCTCGACTTTTTGATCCCCAGGAAGGAGCTATTTACATCGATGGGATAGATCTCAAAGAGATTCCTCTTGGCGTCCTGAGAAAAGAGATCGGCTATGTTCCCCAGGATACGTTCCTGTTTTCGGATACTATCTCCGAGAATATTGCGTTTGGTGCTCAAGAAGCCGATATGGACGATATTGAAGAAGCGGCTGAAAAAGCCCAGGTAAGAGATAATATTTTGGAATTTGAAAAAAAATTCGAGACTATATTGGGCGAACGTGGTATTACGCTCTCCGGTGGACAAAAACAGCGAACAGCCATTGCACGAGCTTTAATCAGAGATCCTAAAATTTTAATTCTGGATGATTCGTTAAGTGCAGTGGATACCAAGACGGAAGATGCCATATTGCAGCATCTTTATGAAGATTTGAAAAATCGTACGACTTTGATGATCAGCCACCGGATATCCACTATTAAGGATGCAGACCAGATTCACTACATGGAAGAGGGTCGGATCGTAGAGTCGGGTACACACGAAGAGCTTTTATCGAAGCAAGGCAGATACTACGAGATGTACAACAAACAATTAATTGAAAAAGAATTAGCGGAGATTTAGTAATCAGACATATCCGGGATACCTCTGTTTGAACGCAGACATCCCCGCAAAATAAAAACAAAACAGGAGTCTAACTATGATTATTGTGCCTTTAGGCGTGGCCTCAGCAACGCCCACCACCACGAGACATTTATCTTCAGCAGCTGTTTGGAGAGAAGGAAGTATATATCTGTTCGACTGCGGTGAAAATACGCAGATGCGAATGTTGCAGGCGGGAATGAAACGGTCGAAAATTGACTGTGTCTTCATTTCTCACCTGGATATAGATCACTATACCGGTATTATCGGACTGTTATCCACTCTGCAGCTGCAAAGAAGAGAACGAGAGCTGAAAATCGTCGGACCGAAGGGTCTAAAAGAATTTATAGAATTTAACTTTAAGTTTGCAGAAGTGGATATCACCTTCCCGATAGAATACTTGGAACTTGAAGAAGAAGGATTTGAACATGAAGTGGTCGTGGACGAGGAGGAGTTTTATGTAGAAGCCCGTCCTCTCGAGCATACCAAGTTCTGTCTCG
Source organism: uncultured Balneolaceae bacterium (assembly GCA_913057825.1). Classification (GTDB taxonomy): domain Bacteria; phylum Bacteroidota; class Rhodothermia; order Balneolales; family Balneolaceae; genus CAJXOW01. The sequence goes on from CAJXOW010000039.1 coordinate 17,889, forward strand.
GTTATCGATTCCAGGAAAAGGATAAACCCGGTAAGGTCGATGCGGAAAAAGCTCAGAAGCAGGGAATTTCGGAAGATTGGCAGTACAAGGAGCTGAAAGCCGGTAATGACGTCACCCTGGATGATGGTACCGTGGTCAAATCACGGGAGATCGTCGGACATCCCCGTCCGGGCGACAGCTTTGCATATGTTACGGATACCGTTTATTGCCGTAATGCCGTAAAACTTGGTAAAAATACCAACGTGCTTTATCACGAAGCCACCTTTGGCAGTTCACTTAAGGATAAGGCGGAGGAAACCGGTCATTCGACCGCCAGTGACGCGGCCCGGGTAGCTAATGAATCCAAGACGAAACTACTGGTCATCACGCACTTTTCGGCCCGTTATACCAATCCTTATGTGCTTCTCAGAGAAGCCAGAGACGAATTTCACCCGACCTGGATTGCAACCGAACTACGTCCGATTATGACGGATCCGAGTCATGAGCGGGGCATTATACAACCGCGTGTTTCCATCAAGGAGTTCAATAACAAGAAGAAGGGAAACAAGAATAAAAGCGGCGGCAAAAAGAAAAGTAAGGGCAAAAAGAAAAAGAAGTATCGTAAACGAAAAAAAGCCTCTTCTTCGAAAAACAAAGGATCCAAAAGTAAGAGCAGTAAACGCAGCAGCAAAAGCAGTTCGAGCAGCAGCAAGAACAGGAAAAAGAAGAAGAAAGACCATAAAAAGAAGAAGAGTAATGATGATCAGGATCGACAGCCCAAGCACATTACACCGCGGACTCCCTTTGACGACTTCGACCGGTTTTAAAGTTTAATTCCAACGCCCTTTGAGTTCCGATAAATCCACGCAAAATGTAGATACAGATCTGCTCAAACGGCTCTACGCGTTTGTCAGACCTTATCGGTGGTATGTATTGCTGGCTGTAGCACTCACCTTGAGTGCTTCCTTTATGGGTACCGTTCGTCCCAAGCTTACCCAGATGGCCATCGACGAGCATATTGCCAACAATGATTACGATGGACTAGTATGGATTGTCCTGTTGCTGGTAGGCACCCTCATCAGTGAATTCGTGCTGCTCGTGGCTAATACGTATCTCACCCGTTGGTTTGGACAGGGCACCCTGTATAGCCTTCGCAACCGGGTGTTTGAAAAAATTCAGTCAATGAATGTTCAGTTTTTCGATAAAAATCCCATTGGAAAACTGATTACCCGGACTACCAGCGATATTGAGGCACTCAACGATCTGCTCTCACACGGAGTCGTAAACCTGGTGGGCGATCTATTTCGGATTGTATTCATTCTCTACTTTATGTTTAGCATGAGTTGGGAATTATCCCTGGTCGTCCTGGCAACCTTGCCGATCCTATTTTACGCCACGTTTCTATTTCGCGCCAAAGTTCGTGTCGCATTTCTAAATGTCCGGGATCAAATAGCCCGTGTTAACTCCTTTGTCCAGGAACATATAAACGGAATAGACATTGTTCAGCTTTTTGGTCGTGAGGAAAAACAGCGTGAACATTTTGAGAAACGCAACCGTGATCACCGGGACGCTTATATTGATACCATCTTTTATTTTGCCATTTTTTGGCCAACGGTAGAGGTTATTGCGAGTGTGGCAATGGCACTTGTTATTTGGTATGGCGGCGGTCGTGCACTGATGGGCGGCGTTACTTTCGGTGTACTGGTGGCCTTCATTCAATACGCCCGCCAGTTTTTTCATCCCATACGCGGACTGTCGGAAAAGTTTAATACCCTCCAGTCAGCCCTGGCTTCTTCTGAACGCATCTTTCATTTGTTGGACCTGGAAAACGAAATACCGGAGCCCGAACATCCCAAAACGATCAAGCATCCACGCGGCGCCATCGAATTCAAAAATGTCTGGTTCAGGTACGTTGAAGAGGAGGATTACGTCCTCAAAGATATATCCTTCGAGGTGGTACCCGGTGAGAATATTGCAATAGTTGGGGCAACAGGGGCTGGAAAAACTACCATCATCAACCTGTTGAATCGCTTCTACGACATTGATGAGGGCAGTATTTTACTGGATGGCGTGGACATCAGGGATTTAACCATTCGTGAACTTCGATCAAATTTTGCGCTGGTTTTACAGGATAACGTTCTGTTTACCGGTACTATCCATGAAAACATATCCCTGGGAAATACAGATATATCCCGTGAAGAGATCGTCGAGTGTGCAAAAAAAGTGGAAGCACACCGTTTTATCAAGAAATTGCCCGGCGCCTATGATTATCGACTGAAAGAGAGAGGGAAGTCCCTCTCGATGGGACAACGTCAGCTCATCAGTTTTGTGCGGGCAATGGTTTATGATCCCGGTGTACTTATTCTCGATGAGGCCACTTCCAGCGTGGATTCAGAAACCGAGGCGATTGTCAACAAGGCCTATCGCAAAATGATGGAGGGTAGGACTTCTATCGTCATTGCCCACCGACTTTCAACGGTACAGGGAGCCGACAAGATTCTGGTTATGCACAAAGGAAAAATTAGAGAAACCGGTACTCATAGTGAATTAATGCAGCGCGAAGATGGTATCTACCGAAAACTTTACGAACTTCAGTATAAAGAACAGCTAGCGGGCGAAAATGCCACCGCCTCATCTTCCGAACAAAAAACAGTAGAGACCAGCGAAGAGAATATATAGCGTCCTCATGCAGACAACCCGGGCGGCGGTTCCTTGCTCGGAAACTTTTCTTCGTTTATTGGCAGCTAACACCTGATTGCCATTAAAACTTCAACAGTTATTTCAGGCTTATACCCAGAAAATTTTAATGCTTCGGAACCGCCGCCCGGGTTGTCTGCATGAGGGCACGGTATTTTGCAAAAGCAGTTTCCGGCTTGTTTACTCCCCATACACTATGTCAATGGCTTTTCTGCTGGACCGGTCTTTGCGAGTTAACTTTATGGTTAATTGATTGTTTTTTCTGTTATAATTCCAGTGGTCCTGCTGTTTAAGGCCTTCTTTAAGAACATTGCCGTTTAACTTTACCTGTTCCGGAACCCTGGATCCGATCAATTCGATTCTATAGCCTCGCTGTTCAAGCTGCTTCTCATATCCTTTCCCTTGAGGAATCCCGATCGTCACTGAACCTACGGGATTGGTGGAATCTGCCGCGGTATATGAGATGGGAGTTCGAAGATAGCCCCCCGTTCGGTATGCATGACCACTTCCTTTATCCTCATAAAGGGTGTAGGTACCGTCTGCACCGGCAAATACTTTAAGGGTCAAAGGATCAACGGGCTTTTGGCCGACATGATCCATATTGGGTCCCATCGGAACAATGGATCCGGCCGAAGCTAATACGGGAATATGATCAAGGGGTGCTTTTATATTGGTCGACTGACCGCCTTCAAAAGATTCGTTCGTAAAGAAATGATACCAGCGGGTGTTTTCAGGCAGCCATACTTGCCGGGTAGCCGTAGAACCTGGTTGAGCTATCGGGGCGACCAGCAGTTCGGTTCCAAATAGATACTGGTATTTGGACTCGTAGGCTTTCTCCTGGTCAGAGTATTCCAGGTACATGCTTCGGGCTATGGGAAGTCCCGTACGATGAGCTCTTTCGGCTTCAGTGTAGAGGTAGGGTATAAGCTTTTGTCTGAGCCGCATGAATTCGGCGCCCGTCTCCCGCGCTTTTCCCTCGAACTGCCAGGGTAATCTTACTCCATGCCCGTGGGAACGGAAGATAGGTTGAAAAGCACCGAACTGAACCCATCGTATATACATTTCACCGGAAATCTCCTCGGCCCGGGGGCCGCCTCCATGATAGCTTCCAATATCATGACTGACATAAGGCAACCCGATATTCCCTTCGGAGGTGGTAAAATAACTCTGAAACTTCAACATTTCCCACGTCGGATAGGTATCCCCTGTAAAATGGACAGAATTACGATGTTCCGCCCAGGGACCGGGGCGGGTGGTATTCTGGTTTTGCCATTTGGAGCCGATTCGCGAGAGACTGAAACCCCGCTTGTCCTGAGATTCCATATGTTGGACGTACTGCTGATTTATCCAGGCATCCGGGGTCAACCCCTTCATAGTTACCCGGCTGCCGTCACAACACCAATCCAGCCACCAATAGTCGACTCCCTGTTCTTCAAATAATTCATGTAAAGCGAAATAGGACTCGTTATGAGATCGAATTCCCCAGTTCCAGACGCTGCAAGGTTGTTTCATTCCCTGCCATCGAGGACATTCGCCCTGTGCATCTATCAATCCGCCGGCCAGGCTGTCGGCCAATGGAAACCGGGGATCTTCATGATTAATACTCGGGTGGATATTGAGAGCTACCTTTAGGCCTTGCTCATCCGTCCATTTCAGGAACTTGTCGGGATGCGGAAAGAGATCGGATCTCCAATTCCAACCGTTCCAGTCGTCCGGGGATTTGAAATCGGTGTCAATTATTAGTCCGTCCAGCGGAATATTGTTGTCATGCTGGTTGGGAACAATTCGTTCGGTAAAATCCTCGGCTCCATAGGGATGATTCCGCGAAAACATGATCCCGAAAGCCCATCGCGGCAGGAGAGGAGGAGGTCCGGTCAGATTGGCAAATGTTTTAAGGACTTCTTTATAACGATGTCCATAGCCAAACAAGTAGGAATCCTGGTAAGTATCCGGTCGTTTCCGGGCTTTTACCCATGATGACGGTGAAGTCCAGGTCGGTGTATTGGTGTCGTCCAGCAGATACCATCCTTCTTTATCAATAATTCCATCATGCAGTGGTATTTCACCTGAAATATTGCCAAGTCCACGATCCCAACCCCCCAAATTTCCGTCATAAGTTACGAGCGGTTCCCGGGGAAGTTGCTTGTCGGGATCAGAGACGGAAATATGGTCCACCTCAAGTGCCGAACCATTTTCCGAAGTACTGCTAAGGGTGATTCCCGAGGCACCTTCTGATAAACCAATGGAAATGACTTTGCTGCGCCAGTTTGAGGCGGCCACGGTAGCCGGAAAAGACAGCGTGTCACGAATTTTACCGTTAATGTTAAGCAACACGTTAGATGCCGATTTCGGGGCGGCATATCTTATTTTAAGATCGTAATTACCGTCTTCCGGAATGTTGTCAACGTTCCACTGAACGGAAGATCCCCGATGGTGGAAAGCATTCAGATATCCCGTTCCCGTGTAATTCAAATGTTGTGTACTGATCCAATCGCCGCGAATATGGGTACTGGATTTTACTTCCGGATTAAACATCCGGGCCGTTTCCGCCTCGCAAATTGCTCCAAACCTACAATGGTAGAGATTCCACCGGGGCTGGACTTCCAGGGAATCGTCTTTAAAATAGATGTGAACTTTAGTGTTGTGAACTGAATAAGGACCAGCCCCAATTTTATACTGAAAGTGCATGCCTTCGGTACGAATAATTCGCCACCCATTTTCAACGCGTGTTTGGAACTCCGGCGTAGAAAAATGACGGTTAATTGCGTGAAAAGTGGGTCGATCTTCAAAATTTTGGTCCTCGGAATACTCCAGTCGGATGAGATATGGGGAAAGGACCGTATAACGGGCCGAACCATCCCGAATGGTATGGCTGTCGGCCGCCGTTCCCTGGAAAGAAGTCAGTTGGCTGCTGCTCTGATGCTGGGCAACCAAATGCTGATTACAGGATATGAAGAGACCAAGAATAAGAAAAGATAAAGTCCGCCCAATTGCTCTTATGTTAGTCATGTGAGAATAATATTTGTAACTCGTGTGAATTATCTTTTATCAAGTAATGCAGAAACTAATAGATACGATACAAAAATGCTGAAATACGTTTGGTTAAATTGCAGCCCTCCGGTATACCCCATAAGACAGGTCCGAAAGCTACCGTACGTAAAATTAAATATTATAAATTGCCCAACGAATGCAAGAGAGGCCGCCCTTATGTAAAATCAAATTATCGTAACAAATTTAATGCAGTTATCGTTATATTAGATGAAGGAGATTGGATTGGAAAGCGGGAATGATATATTTGATCCGTTGTGTTATACTTAGTGGCATTCATATAAGAATAAAGGAAATTAGTGCGCAAATAATTCAGCACCAATAAGTTAAAACTAAAACATAAAGTAAACTTTATCACCATGGCTGATAATCAAGAACCAATGGCAAATAATGGAGATCTCTCGAGTGAGGAAACCCAGACCCACAGTGAACGCGAACCGTTTGTGGACCCGAAGGTTTATGAGCGATTGATTGATCGGCTTAAAAATGAACGACACAAGCTGGAACGGGATCTGAAAAAGGACTATCGCAACGCCCGACGGTATGTTCGAGCACACCCTGAAGAGGGGCTGGGCATGGCCGTTGTTGGAGGCTTTATCGTTGGATACTTCCTGGGCAAATTGTCACGTGACTAACGCACCCATAGCAGCAAGTAATAAAGGTTGAGAGCTCATACCATCATGTTTCTGCTTCTTGAGTGCACCCTCCGTGCACAAAGGAGGTAGACATGTTCGCTTCATGGTATTTAGAGATCGATCTCTCAACCTTTTTATTTTTCAAATCCCAACATAATCGCTACTTTTTGCCTTACCACTCTTTTAACTGTTAAAACTTCTATATTGAATCTATGGCGACCATCAGTTTAAATCAGGAGCATATCGAATCCTTATTCGAGCGTGTGGAAGCGCTCAGGGGGTATCTTTGACTATGACGGCAGAAAAGTTCGCATAAAGGAACTTGAGGAGAAAACCCAGGATCCCAATTTCTGGAATGATCCCGACCGTGCCCAGCAGATTATGAAGGATCTGGACCACGAAAAAAAGATGGTGGGCAAATGGGATGATTTAAATGAACTCAGAAGCGATGTAAAGGTGTACCAGGAGTTTTTGGAAGAGGGCGAAGATGTTGCGAAAGAGCTGGAAGCAGCGCTCAAAGAGTTGCAAAAAGAGGTTGAGGAGCTGGAATTTAAAAGCATGATGCGGGGTGAAGACGATCATCGTGATGCCATTCTGACTATTAACCCCGGTGCCGGTGGTACGGAAAGTCAGGACTGGGCCGAAATGGTATATCGAATGTACAAGCGGTGGGGCGAACGCAGCGGCTATGAAGTTTCGATTGCAGAATACCAGGAGGGAGAGGTCGCCGGCATCAAAAGTGCCACCCTGGAAATCGAGGGAGATTACGCCTACGGTTTTCTGAAATCTGAAAGCGGCGTACACCGACTGGTTCGAATATCCCCGTTTGACAGCAATTCGCGTCGACATACCTCGTTTTGCTCCGTATTTGTATCTCCGGTGATCGACGACACCATAGAAGTGGATATTGACGAGAATAATGTGGAGCTGCAGCGCTTTCATGCCAGTGGGGCCGGCGGCCAACACGTAAATAAAGTGGAAACCGGGGTACGGCTCATTTGGGAAGGTACCCTTTCCGATGAATCGGAAGAGCGGGTGGTAGCTGAATGTCAACAGGAACGCTCCCAGCTGCAGAACCGTGAAAAAGCATGGCGATTGTTAAAATCAAAGATCTATGAGCTGGAGAAAAACATTCGTGAACGAGAGAAGCAAAAACTCGAAGAGTCCAAGAACAAAATTGAATGGGGATCGCAGATAAGATCCTATGTATTCCATCCCTACAATATGGTGAAAGATCATCGGACGGACTTTGAAACCTCCGACACCGAAGCAGTGATGGATGGTGAACTGGACGAATTTATCAAATCCTACCTGATGGCCGATGCCCACGCCTCATAAATATGATTTTCTTGTCATTGGCAGCGGAAGTGCCGGGCTAACGTATGCCTTGAAAGTCGCAGACCACGGATCGGTAGCCGTTATTACAAAAAAGAATAAAAGTGAAGCAAATACACGCTATGCCCAGGGAGGTATTGCCAGTGTACTTGGCCAAAAAGACTCGTTTAAAGAACATATTGAAGATACGTTAAAGGCAGGGGCCGGCTTATGTAAAAAGGAGGCGGTTGAACTGATTGTCCGGGAAGGCCCGCGGATGATCGAGGAGCTTCTGGAATATGGAGCCCAATTCACCACGGACAATGGCGAGCTGGATTTGACCAGGGAGGGAGGACATTCGCATAATCGTATTGTACATGCCGCCGATATGACGGGTGAAGAAGTCGAACGAGTCCTTGTCGAGCAGGTCACCAAACACGAAAACATTGATATTTTCGAACACCACTTTGCCGTCGACCTCATTACCGAGCACCACCTCAGTCACTACGTAAGTCGCTATGACGACATTCACTGTTTTGGGGCGTACATACTTGATATTGAAACCGGCCAAGTGGAGCGCGTGCTGTCCCGCACCACCCTTTTAGCAACCGGGGGAGCGGGACAGGTTTATCAACATACCACCAATCCCTCCATTGCCACGGGGGACGGTATTGCCATGGCTTATCGAGCCAAGGCACGAATTGCCAATATGGAGTTTATTCAATTTCACCCAACCTCGCTCTATCACTCTGAAGCCGATTCATTTTTAATTTCAGAGGCTGTACGGGGTCATGGTGGTAAATTAGTCAACGGCGATGGCGAACGGTTTATGGAGCAGTATGACGAGCGCGGCGAGCTGGCTCCACGTGATGTGGTGGCCCGAGCCATTGACGATCAACTCAAAAAACGAGGGGAGGAGAGCGTATATCTCGACATCACCCATCTCGATGAGCAGAAAATTAAAGAGGAATTTCCCCTCATTTATAAAACTTGCTTGCAATACGGCATCGATATCACCAGCGACCCTATTCCCGTCGTTCCGGCGGCTCACTATATTTGCGGTGGTGTGATGACCGACTTGCACGGACAAACCAGCATTTATGGATTATTTGCGTGCGGTGAGGTTGCCAATACCGGGGTTCACGGAGCCAATCGACTGGCATCGAACAGCTTGTTGGAAGCTCTTGTGTTCGCAGATCGCTCTGCTAAAAAAGCTAAAGATTATGTCAATGACGTATCGATTAAAGAAGGGATTCCCGAATGGGATGAATCCGGAACTGCCAATCCCGAAGAGTGGGTCCTGATCTCTCACAATAAAAGAGAATTGCAGCAAATTATGTGGGATTATGTGGGAATTGTACGAAGTGATTTACGACTCTCCAGAGCTCAGCGGCGATTGAGATTGCTCTTTGAAGAAGTCGAGGATTTTTATCAGCGAACCAAAGTCAGCGTTCCGCTCTGCGAACTTCGAAACCTGGTTGGAGTTGGAGATTTAATAATCCATTCTGCGATGCAGCGCCGTGAGAGTCGGGGGTTGCACTATACCACCGATTATACAGATACCATTGATTCTGCACAGCGGGATACCATCATTTAGATGATTTCTATGGAAAGCGGAGCGCCGGGCCGTGCTGAGTACTTAAAATTTTTCGAACCTTGCCAACTTCAAGGATTAATAATTTGAAATTGTATTCAACTAAAGGAGAAAGAGCAAAGCCGTGTGAAAAAATTTTTCATCGAAAGCACGGCCCGGCGCTCCGCTTTCCATAGAAATCGATCAGCAAAATTAATCATACCAACATGTTAAAAATCGGGTTAACCGGAGGGATAGGATCTGGCAAAAGCACGGTGTTGGAGGTATGGGAATCAATGGGAGCTTATATCATGCGGGCCGATGAAATGGCTAAACGGCTTATGAAAGAGGACAATCAACTTAAACAGCAAATCATCGAGGCTTTCGGCGATCAGTCATACAACACTGATGGTTCATTAAACAGGGGATATCTGGCCCGGGAAGCTTTTGAGAATAATCGGGTCCAGGAGTTGAATGCGCTGGTTCATCCACATGTCAGGCAAGCTACAAGAGAGGAGATTAAAAATGCTGAGAAAAAGAATTTCGAGTTATTTGTGAAAGAAGCAGCCCTGCTCCTACAACATGACCGACCGGAATATCTTGATATTATCGTGCTGGTTAAAGCCGATCCGGAAAAACGAATACAGTGGGTTGCACAAAGGGACGGAGTAGCTCCCGAACAAGTCAGAGCCCGCATGCAATGGCAGCAGTCCGATCAGAGTATGGAGCAGATGACAGATTACATCATATCAAATGACGGAACGATTAACGAGCTCAAAACAAAAGCTCGAAAATTAATAGAGGAGTTAAAGGCATCTGAATCGTAATTTTTCTAAAGAAGGGGATCGATGAATTATAGGAAAACTAGACTTGAGACGCTCGAAGAATTTATTATCAAACGGCAGAATCGTTTTCCCGGAGCAACGGGGGAGTTTTCTCAACTGCTGCGGGATATCGGTTTGGCTGCTAAAATTATCGCTAGGGAGGTTAGTAAAGCGGGATTCAACCATATCCTGGGCAGTTACGGGCAGGAAAATGTACACGGGGAGTCCATTCAGAAATTGGACAAGTTTGCCGATGCTCAACTGATATCAGCGCTCAATCGTTCTGACATAACTGCGATGGTGATCTCGGAAGAGAATGACGAAGCTGTTCAAATGGGAAATCCCAGCGGGAAGTATATTGTATATCTGGATCCGCTGGATGGCTCCAGCAATATCGATATCAATGTGTCGATTGGCAGTATTTTCTCCATTTACATGCGGCAATCGGGGGAGAGCGAGCTTCCTGATGTTCGTGAAGCTCTACAGAGAGGAACTCGTCAAGTTGCCGCCGGTTATGTTTTATATGGATCGAGTACCACCTTGGTATATACCACCGGGCTCGGGGTGAGTATGTTTACCCTGGATCCCAGCATCGGGGAATTCATACTGGCAGAGGAAACGATTGAGATGCCCGACCTGGGCCATATTTACAGTGTCAACGAAGGATATTATAATGCCTGGCCGCCGGGTTTGAAACAATATGTCAAGTATTGCCAGGAAGAGGTTCCTGACGATGGACGTCCCTATTCGGCCCGTTATATTGGAGCTATGGTTGCCGACGTGCACCGGACGTTAATGAAGGGAGGGATTTTCATGTATCCGCGAAGCGAAAAGTATCCCCGGGGAAAGTTGAGGCTCATGTACGAATGCAATCCTCTTAGCCTGGTTATTGAACAGGCGGGAGGCAAGGCTACCGACGGAAAACGACGGATTCTTGATATAGAACCGGAGTCCCTGCACCAGCGAACTCCTATATTCATCGGATCAAAACAGAACGTGGATCGCGTTTGCTCCCATCTTCAGGATTAAAGACAGGGTTTGTTGGAAATTTAGAAGGTACGGCCCACTGTCCGGCCCACGAATTCTCTAAAAAGTGACATACATTCCCTCATGGATGTCATGATTGATGCAAAATCCGCCATTGGTCTCCACTACATACTGCGCCGGTTTCCCCGAGGGAAAACGTTTTTCGCTGTAGGGTTGTGCGCTGTGGTGGATGCGGATGATTTTCTTATCACTATTCAAAAACAAGATATCCAGCGGTAAAGGCGTGTTGGCCATCCAGAAGCTTCGGGGTTTCTGCTCTTTGAAGATAAATAGCATGCCCCGATCGGCCGGCAGTTTCGAGACATTCATCAAGCCCTCGTTTTGTTCCATCTGGGAATCAGCTATAGCCGCACGGATGGTAGTAATGGTATCTTGTTGAGTTTCAGCATCTAGAAAGACCACTTCGCGAGTAAAATCAAGTTTTCGTTCGATTTGATTTTCCCCCGTTGAGCCAGAGGTGTCCTGGTCACTTCTATTACTGCAGCCAGCAGTGATTATAAGTAAGGCGATCACGCACAAAAATATTTTTCGCAAAGCCATCGGAATTTAAAAATGTAGAATATTTGATTGGATAATGATGCAGACAATATATATAATAAGAGATTACATTAAACAACAATATTTTTTGTCAAATATAGTTAGTTAAGTGAATCAATTGCCGTCAAAACTATTGAATATGCTATAGTAACAGGCGTTCATACCAATATCGCAAGTTGTAATTTAAGCGTAATAAACCTATTTTGACCTAGAAAGTGAGCGCCAGTTTGGTTCTCACTTTTTTTTGTTCTTATAAACCAGATAACCATTGCAGCAAAGTCGTAAGAAAAAAGTAAAGGAACTGGCGGATTCCATCCTGGATCGATGGACGATGTTTTTGGTTGATGTGGAGATTCAGGGTGGCAAAAATGCCGCCGTGTGGGTATATGTAGATTCGGAAGATCGGGATGTCGGTCTCGATGAATGTGCTGAAGTAAGCCAGGAACTCGGCTTTTTGCTTGAGGCACATGAAGTATTCGATCGGGAATATCGTTTGAATGTATCTACACCCGGCGTTGATCGACCGTTGGTTGACCGGCGTCAATATCGTAAAAACAAAGGTAGGAAGGCCCGTATTACCTATCGCCGCAACGGTGATGCGAAAGAGCAGCTGCAAGGCCGTATTACCAATGTAAGCAAAGAACAGGTTGAGATTGAAAATAATTCTGGCAAAACCAGGGTAATCGAATTTGAGAATATTGTTGAAACCGTAATAGTACCTGAAATTAAATAACAGAAACGACGCATCCGGGAATTCATCAGGTTTTAATGGCAAATTAGCATCTGGTGAACTCCTGCATGCGCTTAACTGATTAACTATTTTAGCTGGCTTTATTATGGAAAAAGATATTTCCAAACAGATTATTCAATCTTTTGCTGAAATAGCAAAAGATAAAGGCATTGACCGCGAAGTCCTTCTATCTATTTTGGAGGATGTATTTCGAACTATGATCCGTAAAAAGTATGGTTCAGACGATGCATTTGAAGTAATCTTGAATGCTGACCGGGGCGAAATTCAGATGCTACATATTCGGGAAGTGGTTCCGGAGGAAGAGCTGACTGATTCGGTTAGTGAAATCACCCTGGAAGATGCACAGGAACAGGATCCCGAGTTGGAACTATATGATGAGTTTGCCCAGGAAATTTCTATAGAGGACTTTGGTCGGCGCGCCGTGATGACGGCCCGCCAGCAGCTGGCACAGCGCATCCGGGAAATTGAAAAAGACAATGTTTTTGAGGAATATTCGGATCGTATCGGCGAAATTGTGATGGGCGATGTCTACCAGGTTCGCAATAACAAGGATATTCTGGTAAACCATAACGGCGTTGAGTTGGTGCTGCCGAAAAGTGAACAGATTCCCAAAGACCGTTTTCACAAGGGAGATACCATACGAGCCGTTGTGAGGGAAGTAAAACGACGACACGGCAATCCGACCGTTATCATTTCCCGCACTTCGCCCATATTCCTGGAGCGGCTGTTTGAAAATGAAATTCCTGAAGTATTTGACGGTATTATCGAATTGGTTAAAATCGCCCGTGAGCCCGGTGACCGGTCGAAGGTAGCCGTGGTTTCACACGATGAAAGGGTGGATCCGGTGGGCGCCTGCGTCGGTATGAAAGGTATCCGTATTCACTCGATTGTACGGGAACTGCAAAATGAAAATATTGATGTTATCAACTATACCGACAATAAAGCCGAGTTTATCAAAAAAGCATTGCAACCGGCGGAAATCATTGATGTAGAACTGGATGCCGAAGGCAATCATGCCGAAGTACTGGTTCCCGCAGACCAGGTTTCAAAAGCCATTGGAAAGGGCGGTATCAATATTCGACTGGCTTCCAAGCTGACTGATACGGAGATTGATGTTTATCGTGAAGTCGAGGAAGAGATCGAGGATATCGATATCTTCGAATTCGAAGAGGACTTTGGCGAAGAAGTCGTGCAAACCCTCTTCGATATCGGTTGCGATTCGGCTCGAGCCGTTCTGGAACTGGATATCGACGAGATTGTCCGTCGAACCGAAGGAGCTATCGATGAAGAGCTGGCTGAACGGATTATCGATATTATCTCATACGAATTTGAGGACGAAGAAGAGCAAGGACAGGAACAACAATAATACGACTATTGTCCGCTGTCGTAGGAAGTGAATTTCAAAAATAAGGGTTTAGGTAGCAACATACTATATGGCTAATAAAGAAAGACCGAAAAAGCTGTTTAAAGTCGCATCCGAGTTCAATGTGTCGACTTCATCCATCGTCGATACATTGGCTGAAAACGACTTTGATATCGATAACAAGCCTAATACGAAAATTACAGCCGAGATGTACTCGGTGCTGGAGGAGTCGTACGGCGTGGATAAGCAGCGCAGCAAGGAACATGAAAAAGCGCGGGAGGAGTACGAATCACGACGGAACGAAATGCATGCCAATCGGAATGAAAGTGTATCCGTCGAGAGCTTTCTTGAGCCGATTGATGAAGAGGAAGAAGATCTTCCACTGCAGCCCGAAGAAGAATCCGAAGATGAAACTGTAGAGGTAGAGGAAGAAGCTGCTGAACCGGAAGTAGAGCAGGAATCTGAAGAAGATGATGAAGAGGTTGAAGAAGTTGAAGAAGAAGCTGCAGAAACTTCAGAACAGGAAGAACCTGACGAAGAGGAAGTAGCAGAAAAAGAAGAACAAGAAGAGCAAGAAAAAGAGGAGAAGGAAGTAATAGCAGAGGAGTCTGAGACTGAACAAAAAATTTCCGATCAAAAAGCCGAGTCTGAGGAAGCTCAGGAAGAAACGACTGAAGCCGAAGCAGATGAGCAAGAAGAAGCGGCTTCGGACGAAGAACCTGAAGCGGATCAGGAAGAACATAAAACGGCAGCTAGTGCTGAAGAAACAGGAGAAGAGCAGCAACAAGAGCAAGAAGAAGACGAAGAGGATGACCAGGCTGATGCCGATAGTGAAGAGAAACGGGACTCCGTTATCAGGGGACGTGCTGAACGATTGGAAGGTCCGAAGGTTGTTGGTAAAGTCAGGATTAGCGATGATGATTCTGATAAAAAGCGTAAGAAACGAACGAAGCGCAAAAGAAAGAAAACCAAGAGTCGAAAGAGTGATTCCGACGACAGCGGCAAAAAGCGCAAAAAACGTACGAAACGGAAAAAGAAGTCGGTTGACTCGGACGACGATAAAAGCAGCCGAACAAAACGTAAAAAGCGCAAAAAACGCGGGAAAAAACGCCGTTTTGATGATCAGGATGTAGAAGAGAAAATGAAGGAAACCATGCAGCGGATGAAACAATCCGAGGGCGTGGGACAAAAACGGCAGAAAAGACGTCGCCAGAAACGTGAAGAGCGTGAAGAGGAGCGTAAGAAACAGGAGGAGCTGGAAGAACTTGAAAAGGATATACTTGAGTTAACCGAGTTTATAACCGTTAATGATTTGGCCGATCATCTCGGGGTCGATGTCAATGATGTGATTACGACCTGCATGAACCTGGGCATGATGGTTTCTATAAATCAACGCCTGGACGCAAGCACGATCGAGCTTGTCGCCGAGGAGTATGGCAAAGAAGTCGAGTTTATCGATGCCGAGGATATGATGGATGAACTTGAGATGAAGGATGAAGACAAGCCCGCCGAAGTTGATCCTCGGGCCCCGGTAATTACGGTTATGGGGCACGTCGACCACGGAAAGACCTCCCTCTTGGATTACATACGGAAAACCAAGGTTGTTTCCGGTGAGGCTGGCGGTATTACCCAGCATGTCGGGGCATACGAAATCGAAAGGGAAGGACGTAATATTAGCTTCCTCGATACCCCCGGCCACCAGGCCTTTACTGCTATGCGTTCGCGTGGTGCTCATGCAACCGATATCGTGGTGCTGGTTGTAGCGGCTGATGACGCCGTTATGCCACAAACGATTGAGGCGATAAACCATGCAAAGGCAGCCGGAGTCCCAATTGTGGTAGCTATCAACAAGGTGGACCTGGAAGAGTCGAATCCCGATAAGATTAAACAGCAGTTAGCTGACCACGATGTATTAGTGGAAGAATATGGCGGGGATCACCAGGTTTCTGAAGTTTCAGCCAAAACCGGCGAAGGCATCGACGATCTGCTGGAGAAAGTCCTTATCCAGGCTGAACTGATGGAATTGAAGGCCAACCCCGAGCGACGTGCGGAAGGCATTGTGCTGGAAAGTTTTGTGGATAAGGGAAAAGGAATTACGGCTAACGTATTGATCCAAAATGGAA
>CAJXOW010000040.1 GCA_913057825.1 uncultured Balneolaceae bacterium
TTATCCGGAGGGCTGGAGAGCTACCATAGATGGAGAACATGCTCCGATATATAAAACAAATTATGTACTCAGAGGGATACAGATACCGGCAGGAAATCACACCGTTACCTTCTCCTTTAATCCTGTATCCTACATATGGGGATCCCGCTTATCCTGGGTTGGGAATATTATACAATGGATTATAGGCTTGATTGCTCTTACCAAACTATATCGGGAAGGCCGCCTAACATTCCAGAATACTCAGGCCTCTTCCAACGATGAATCGTAATGTTCTAATAGTAACGTATTATTGGCCTCCAAGTGGGGGATCTGGAGTGCAACGATTCTTGAAATTTTGCAAATATCTACCGGAATTCGGTGTGACCCCCTATGTACTAACGGTATCCAATCCTACTTATCCCAGTCAGGACCCTAGCTTATCCAAGGAGGTCCCCGACCAGGTGAACGTATTCAAATCTTTCAGCCTGGAACCGTTTGATCTGTATGCGTTTCTAAAAAACGAGTCCAAGTCTGAAGTAGCTGCACCCACTGCTCCCCTTTCATCCGGTAGCATGGCTGCAAAAATTGCTTCCTGGATTAGAGCTAATGTTTTCGTTCCGGACGCCCGGGCAGGGTGGTTGGCTACAGCACGTCGTAAAGCATTAAATATAATGAAATCTAACGATATTGACTGTATAATCACCACTGGGCCTCCCCATTCCACTCACTTTATTGGACGTTATATCCAAAAGAAATTAGGAGCATTCTGGATCGCCGATTTCCGAGATCCGTGGACCCAGATACATTACAATCAAATTTTACCCAGAACCCGATTTATTCGTTGGTTTGATAATACGCTTGAAAAGAACATATTACGGAATGCGGATGAGGTAATTGTAGTTTCTCCTACAATGGCACACGTACAGAAAAGGATTTTTGAACGGAATTATCGTGTTATTACCAATGGATTTGACCCGGCTGACTTTCGTGGTGTTGGTTCTCATGATACTTCCCATAAAAAGTATGTAATAAGACATGTGGGACGTATAAATGAAGCTTCCGTTCCACATAGTTTTTTCGAAGCCTTGGGTAGATTGGAAGACCCTACAGTACTCAAAGTCGAATTCATTGGCAATGTGCATCACAAGGTCCAGGAATTTATTGATCAATATCATCTGCAGGATTGTGTGACCATTAAACCTTATATCCCGCACAATGAAGCTATAAAAGCCATGAAATCTGCAGATTTACTGTTGTTAGTTATACCGGATATTAAGGATAACGAGTTGATACTAACCGGAAAGTTATTTGACTATATCGGAGCCCAAAAACCCATAATGTATATTGGACCAAGTCAAGGTGATGCTGCAGAAGTAATCCGGGAGTTAAACCAGGGATATATATTTGGGCAGGGAGAAACAGACAAAATTCAAGCATTTCTGAGTTCTGAAAAAAAGGAGGATCTTGGTCTGACTTCAACCAAATTTGAGGCGCTTGAAAATCATCCGTATTCCCGCAAAAAACTCACGCAGCAACTCGTCGAATTGATCCCATGAGCGAACTTAGACCACATGAAACAGGTATATGTTTAATCGGTGGCACGGGCAGAAGTGGCACTACCGTTCTTAAACGAATATTGGCCAATCATCCCGATGCCACGGGGATGAGGGAGTATAGGATTACCATTGACCCAGACGGCATCGTTGATTTTTACAAATCTCTTAAAACACACTGGACTCCCTACCTGTTTGATCATAAGCTGAAGAAACTTCATAGCTTGTTGAAAGCATCAGCCAACAGTAATTCCCTGGCCAAATATTATAGATATGCTTTACGTAAATCTGGCCTTTCAAAAAAGCTGTTAAAACTTGAATCCCGGTATACAGATATAGGTATCAACCAATATTGTCCACAATATTCGGACTATGTCAGTGACTTAATCACAAGCCTGCGGGAATTTAAATACAAAGGAACCTGGACTGGTCAGCACTTTGGTGAAAAAGCAGAAATATCTTACAGTTCGTACCCGGCGGATGATCAACTGGCCCAAAAACTGGGGACCTTTTACCGATTGGTAGCTACCTCCGTTGCAAAACGTGATCAAGCCACGCACTTTGTAGATGATAATACCTGGAATATCCTGTATTTGCGTGAACTTCTTGAGATTATTCCCGATGCAAAGTTAGTACATATATACAGAGATCCCCGGGATGTAACAGCTTCTTATATAAAACAAAGCTGGGCTCCCTCCGATCCTGTCCAGGCAGCTCAATTTTGCAGTTCCATACTATCTAAATGGAAACAGATAAAGAATGAAATTTCCGATGAAGCCTATCATGAGGTATCGTTGGAAAAGCTGGTTGAAGAAACCGAAACGGTATTAAAAAAGATTACTGCTTTTTGGGGACTGTCGTGGAACGAAGCGCTGATGAAATTGGATTTATCGAAATCAAACAGAGGACGGTGGAAAAAAGATATCCCCTCTGTTAAGAAACAGAAGGTACAAGAAATATTATCTGAACACCTCAAGGACTATGGGTATGAATGATTTAGCAAATGGTGTTGTAAAAGGTGGCGAACTGGCTGCACCGCTTAACAAGGTTCAAATCAAGGTTTACAGTGGTGACAAACACCTAAAGCAAACATTCACAACCGGGGATGACGGTAAGTGGAAGCTATCCAACTTATCGGATAATGACCATATTATATTTTCAAAAAAGAATTACCAGGATAAAACCTTTACGGCTTCTTCTCTTCCAAAAATTATACGGTTAATTCGCAATCAGCTCATAGGATACCAGGATAAATTATGGTTTAAAGCCGGAGAAAAAATTGCGGCATATGTGCACTCTGATCAACCATTTCAGGCGCATCTTTACCGTCATGGGTTTCAAAAAGAACTCATTCAAAAGATTGGCGATTTCCCGAGCCATTTACAAATGTTGCCGGATGATCACTTCGTAGCAAAAGGACTCGGCTGGAAACCGACCTTTAGCTATACTGTCCCAAACCATGTGCCCAGCGGACTTTACAGCTTGTATTTATCCTCCGATGAACATGAGCCTTTTGCTATACCTTTTATAATATCACCAGACAAAAATGATTGGGGAAACTCCCCTTTATTAATATTAGCCAGTACCAACAACTGGCAGTCCTATAATATATGGGGAGGGCGCAGCCGATACCGGAATTATGAAGAGGTGAGTACGAAGGATTTCATGAATGAACCCGGTATATTTACAGAAATTTTACAACAGGTGGGCCAAAAATTACCTCCGCGCCTCGTTTCCAATATAAGAGGAGCTCTTGGGCTTGAGAAAAAGGAACCGGAATGGAAATTTAAACGATTATCCATACGACGTCCATTTAGTAATTGTTCGCTGGAAGATTCTACACCTCTTAAACCCTATACCAATCATTTGGCCGGAGGGGAGTGGAGAGTACTAGCCTGGTTAGAAAGAGAAAATATTGATTACCAGGTAATTTCCGGTTATGAACTTCATCAACAACCGGAAATATTAGACCATTATAAAGGGATACTCCTCTCGACTCATTGTGAGTATTGGACAAAAAAAATGTACCGATCTGTCAAGGAGTTTCATCAAGAACATGGCTTATCCATATACAACATATCCGGTAACACACTTTATCGAGAAATTGATTTTTATGAAGATGGGTCTCACCGCTGTACCAGTCTAAAGTTCAAAGACAGTGTTGAAGATGAAACTCAATTGATCGGCGTTCGATTCAGCCTGGCTGACTACGGCACCTGTGCTCCCTATAAAATAACCAAACCCTCTCACTGGGTTTTTGATGACATTCCGATTCATAAAAGATCCGAAACATTCGGTCACCTTTCCTTAAATCAAAACACCCACAAGCACAGCAATCGATATGATCCGGGGCGTCCCGGTGTAGAATTTGGTCTTCGAGGCTCAGGAGCCTCCGGTTGGGAAACGGATAAACTATCCAAGAATGCTCCAGCAGACTTTACAGTAGTTGCCAGAGGACAAAACCCCTGGGGTGGAGCTGAAATGGTAGTACGAGAACCGGAAGGCAACAGGGGCGCTGTATTTTCGGTATCTTCCATTACATTTGGCGGGGCTTTATTAATCGACGAGGTATGTTCACAGATAGTACACAATGCTCTAAGTAAATATGTACTATAATCAATGTTTACATTTGGATATAGTGAAATAGATATCACCCCTCAAGATCCCATTGTATTGGGAGCTTATCATCGATATCGGGGTCAAAACAGGGCGACCGAACAGGTACTTGAACCGCTGAAAGCGACGATCTTCTACTTTAAAGATCAACAAGGTTCTCGCAGTATATTACTTTCTCTGGATTTAATATGGGTCTCGGAACAATTAACAGATTGGGTCGCTGAATGGTGCCGGGACCTTTATGGAATTGAAAAAGATAACATATTGATAACGGCTACGCATTCACACTCCACACCTCAGATACACCCGAGAATAACAAATCACGGGAATATTGATGAGCACTATATTAATAAATTATTCAATTGTGTGAAGAAGGGCATTAAACGTGCCATTTCCGAGACTACCCCAGCCTCTCTCACACATTTTTCTGTGCCCATTAATACCCTTCCCATTTGCAACCGGGTGAGTTTTGGGCGAAATCCATTTACCTTTGAGCAAGTTGGATTTTTAGCTCCCAATCCGTCCCGTCCCATCGATCAGGTAATTCGAGTCTCTTTAATATACCGCCCAGAGGTAGATACACCCATTGCAGTTCTCCTTAATATGGCTGTCCATCCTGTATTTAATAAGAAAAACCGTGTATCTTCGGATTATCCCGGCACCGTCAGAAAAAAATTAAAATCCCATTTTGGCAAAGATTGCCCAATAGCATTTCTACAAGGTTTTTCTGGTGACATCAAACCGTGTTATACAGCTCCTTTTAGCAAACAAAGGCTGGTTAATATATTGTTGAGAAGTTCGCTGCGACCTCCGTTTAAGCGAGACATTTATTCAAATCTGGAAACATTCGCCCAACAAACGACGAACCTGATAATGCAGGGTTATTATAAAAATACCAATCATGAAACAGTCAGCCCTGATTTGAATAATCAATACAAAAAGCAATCAGAAAATCTTTTTAATGATAAGAAACTTCAGTTAAACGTTAGCCGTTTCGACCTGCCTGAAGGCCCCTCATTAATTGGCATAAACGGTGAAGTATTTGCACATTACTTGGAAGATATAAGGGAGCTGAATCTTCAGCGCCCGGCCTGGCCGGTTGCCTATGCAAATGGCATGCTGGGTTATTTACCCGATCCAGATATGTTAGAAAAGCAAACGGGTTATGAATATCACAGTTGGAGAATGTTTAATTTGCCCCGGGCATTCACTCCCTCACTTAGCAAGAAACTTGAGAAGAGCATTAAGTCCTTGGAGCACAGCTGAGACAACCGAACAATTTTATACTCATTACTTACATTATCAGCCTAGTATGCGAAAGGCCATACCCAAAATTTTTAGAAAAATCCTATATAGAGGATATGTCCGACTAAATCATTTAATCGGTTTCACGGAAAAATTTGGGATCAAAAATCCTGACGCTCCTTTGCCATTTAAACCTGTATTTATTATAGGTCCACCGCGCACGGGAAGCACCTTATTATATCAGTGTTTAACCACACGCTATAAATTTGCCTATTTATCCAATTTACACTGTTTAATGTTTGGAGCTCCCTGGTTAGTTGAATACTTAACGCACCCTTCCGAACACTATCCGGGGTCTAATTTTTCTTCGGATCACGGCTCAACCCGTGGCTTATATAGTCCCAGCGAATGTGGGGAATTTTGGTACCGTTTTTTTCGGCGTCATCCCCAATATATTCCGACTGAGGAAGCCGACTCGAATAATATGAAAAAAATGAGATATGCATTTCACGCGCTCCTTAAAGCCGGTCAGAAACCCTATATTTTCAAGAATCTTCCGTGTGCACTTCGTATAGGGCCTCTTCATCAAACACTTCCGGAGAGTGTTTTTATCGTCATAAATCGGGACGAACTGGATACAGCTCAATCCATCTTATTATCCAGAGAAAAAAAGTTTGGTGACTATTCAACATGGTATTCCCTGGAACCCCCTGAGATTAAAGCACTGAAAAAAGAACCAATCCACATACAGGCCACAGAACAGGTTCGATCCATTTATAAATTAATTAAGCGGTACGAAGATACGATAGGTTCTGAATATTTTCATCATGTTTCTTATCAAGATCTTTGCCGCGATCCAGAGCAAACCTGTCAAAATATCCGGGATTTCCTTCGGGACCACCAGATAAATTTGGCAGACCGATACGAACTTCCCGAATACTTTCAAGCGCAGAGTAAAACACAAAAAGTTAATGAGTCTTTATATCAGCAAATGAAATTCTATGCTGATAAAACCAAATAAATAATATTCAAAATGAGTGTATCCGAACACACTTACTGCATTTTCCAGCAACCCTGGTGGCTTGAAGCGGTCGCCCCGGGTGAATGGGATGAAGTGATATTAAAAAAAGGGGGGCAAATAGAGGCCCGGTTACCTTATATTAAAAAGAAAAAATGGGGTTTAACTTTTTCGTTCATGCCTCCATTTACCCAGGTTTTGGGACCTTGGATTCAACCTCTTGAAGGCAAATACGCATCACGTCTTTCCAGAGAAAGAAAGATTTTGAAAAAACTTGCCGAAAGGCTTCCTTCCTTTGATTACTTTGATCAGGGGTTTCACTACAATATTACTAACTGGCTCCCCTTATATTGGCAAGGGTATGAGCAAACGACCCGATATACATATGTGCTAAACCAGATAGATGATTTTGAATATATATGGGGTGAATTAAAAGGAAACATAAGACGTGAAATAAAAAAGGCCAGGGATAACTTGGCCATTACAACCGACCTTGGAATTCATGAACTTTGGCGTTTGCATCAATTAACATTTGAAAGACAAAATACGAGACCAACCCACTCCTTTGAGACTTTTAAAAGGCTCCATCAGGCCTGCTCAGATCGAAATGCCGGACAAAGTTTCTTTGCTGTCGATGACCGTCAGCGGACTCATGCAGCCGTATATATCATATGGGACCACCATTCAGCTTATTATCTTATGGGAGGTGCAGATCCTGAATTGCGCAATAGTGGTGCCTCCAGTCTTCTTATGTGGAAAGCAATTAAATTTGCATCCGATAAAACCCAATGCTTTGACTTTGAAGGATCCATGATTGAATCCATTGAGCGCTTTTTTCGCGGTTTCGGGGCACGACAAAAGAGGTATTTTCGAATAACCGGATTTAGTAAAAAAGGAAAGCTATTAAATTTGGGGCGTGAATTTTTGCGAACCTTATTGAGTCGAAACAACTAAAAAACATGATTACCCATGGAGAACCCAATAAAATTATTTAAGTTTAAGACTTTTAAAATCTTTATTTAAACATTGCAAGTTAACAGTCATTTTTAACACCCGTTACCATGTGTGCACTTACTCTTCCAGATAGAACTACCAAACCGAGAAGTTACGGCATAACGTCCATCCAGGACAAGGGATTGAATACCGGTGAATTAGAAAATATTCTGAAAGATTTTCATCCTTTTGTCGATATCGCAAAGATGAGTATAGGTACTGCATATCTCACACCCAGAATTGAAGAGAAACTTAAGCTTTATCAACAATATGATGTAATAGTATATTTTGGGGGTACTTTATTTGAAAAATATTATTATCAAAATAAACTCGAAGAATACCTTAATTACCTGAAAACCCATAACATTAAGTGGATAGAGGTCTCCAACGGCACTACTGATATTAGTTTAGACGAACGAACTGAATTGATTCAAGATTTATCCGATAATTTTAACATTTTGGCTGAAGTCGGTTGCAAAGATTCTCATGTGAACCTTCCACCTTCAGAGTGGATGAAAGAAATCCAATCACTAATAGAAGCAGGCGCTAACTTCGTAATCACAGAAGGCAGAGGTTCCGGAACTGCAGGTATTTATAATGAGAATGGCACGATTCGGACCGACTTGATATCGGATATCATATCAAAAATAGATACAAAAAAGTTGATTTTTGAAACACCGAAATCAAAACATCAAAATTACATGATTAATCATGTAGGGACGAATGTTAATCTTGGTAATATCTTACCCCACGATGTACTCTTAGTGGAAACACAACGCGTCGGCTTACGTAACGAGACCTTCTTTTTAGGCCAGAACGATTAAAGAAAAGTTTCAACTTATTGAAAGCACTAATTGTCAATTGCCGGAGGAATGGATTAGCAGTAGCGCGATCGCTGGGGAAAATGGGAGTTGACGTCATTGCAGCTGATCATCACAGAACGGCTCCAGGTTTATATTCAAAATATGTTAAGGAAAGGTATCTCATTCCCCCGCCTTCCCCATCAAATAATGATTTCGTAAATGAACTGGTTAAAATTGGCCAAAATCACAGCAAGACAGATGAACCCTTTTTTTTGATACCGGTGAATGATGAATATGTCTTGACGATGGCTCAAGATTGGAATCTGCTTGTCCCTTATTTCCTTCCCATATTTGAGACTGATGTTACCATCCTGAAAAAATGTTTAAACAAGAATGAAACATACGATCTCGCCTGTAATTGTGGGGTGCCCGCCCCTCAATCCTGGATAAATGAATCAGTTGAAAAAATTGAAAATGAAGGCAACTTTCCTTTTGTAGTTAAACCTGTCTCGAAAAGGTCTCCGGAAAATATCGAGAAGGATATTTTTAAAATTCGCTTTTGTACTGATGTCGAAGCGCTACGCAATGCTGTAACGGAGTTAAATCAAAAAAAAGTTAAGTATATAGTCCAAGAGTATATCCCCGGTCCTGACAGTGCATTATATACGGCAGGAATATTTGCCTGGGATGGGCAATTAGTTGCGGGTTTTACCGGCAGAAAACTTCGACAATTTCCACCTACCACCGGCGAAGCTAGCTTTGCTGAAATTGTTGATGAGCCCGTACTGTTGGAATACAGTCGTTCGCTTGTTCAGGATATTGAATTTACAGGCATAGCACAGATTGAATTCAAAAAACATAATGGCAGCTTCTACTTGATGGAAGTCAATCCCCGTTCCTGGAGTTGGAACGCTCTTTCCAATCAAGCAGGGGTCAACTTACCCTGGATCGGCTGCCAGACGATTAAAGACCAGCAAGCCCATAATGACAGTCAAAGTAACAACTCAGGTACTTGGCACTATCTATTTATGGATATTTTTTTCAATGGTATTAAAAGTCGAAATACATCGATACTTAGAATATTCCGGGATTGTTGGCAGGCAGATGTTCACGCATTTTGGAACATTCAAGATCCATTGCCATCATTGATCGCATTTTTGCACACTGTAAAATTAACTTTGCGTTTTTTAAAACGCCTCGTTGCACGCCCTTTTCAATAATTAACTACTAACTTTAGTTATCCCCACGCAGTAAGGGATGACATGATAAACAAAAAATATTCATGGCTGTTCATTTATCAGATAATTCTGAGTTTAAGTGGCAACAAGATAACCATGTATATTGCTGTGGATATGCTTTTGATGATTCCGGACTTTTAAATGCAAGTCAGTTAGCTAAAAAGTTCAGTAAGTTAGATAAAGCGGATGATTGGATTAGTCATTTAGACCAATTATCAGGTGTATTCGCGATTATCAGTGAAACCGGAGGATCGATCAAAGCAGCTGTAGATTCGGTACGGAGTATTCCATTATTTTTCACTCGTCAAAAAGGCGAATGGCATATCTCTAACAGTGCGATTACACTCCAGGAAAAATTCAGCTTTGCTGATATCAACTACCATTCAGCTGCCGAGTATTTGCTAACTGGATATGTAACCGGCCCGAATACACTATTCCCCGATATAAAGCAAGTTCAAGCCGGTGAATTTATTGAACTGTCTGATGATTCATTTCGTCATAGATATTTTGAGTTCGTCCAAAAAAAGGATTTTGAATGTTCATATGACGATCTGATTGACAAACTTCATGAAACTCATCTACGAATATTCCGCCAATTAATTAAATCGTTAGATGGTCGTACCGCAGTTATACCTATCAGTGGAGGTTTTGACTCCCGATTAATTGCTTATATGCTTGAAACGCTCGAATATGAACCTATTCAATATTTCACTTATGGTGATCCGGGCAATTGGGAGTCCAAAATAGCCGAGGAAGTGACTGATTTATTTGATCGTGAATTAATTTATATTCCCTACAGCGACAAATCAGAGTATGAGAGCTTTAAAAGTGATGAACGTAAAGAATATTCGATTACAGGCGGAAATCTGAGTTCTCATTCTATAATTCAGGATTTCCATGCTACTGGCAAGCTCAGGAAGAATGACCTTATCCCCCAAAACAGTATATTAATACCTGGCCATTCAGGCGGATTATTGGCCGGAATGCATACACCCAGGCAATTTATAGCTCAATCAAGTGTAAGTCGAAATGAACTTGTCTCTCACATCTTCAACGTGAATTT
Source organism: uncultured Balneolaceae bacterium (assembly GCA_913057825.1). Classification (GTDB taxonomy): domain Bacteria; phylum Bacteroidota; class Rhodothermia; order Balneolales; family Balneolaceae; genus CAJXOW01. Next base: position 10,509 of record CAJXOW010000040.1, read on the forward strand.
CACCCGATTTAAATGGCAATCGACGGATTTGCACCACTATTTTACTGATAAGATTGTCAATTTATTAAATCTGCCTGAAAAATTAACTAGTAAAGAAGCTATTTCTAATTATGAAAAGTGGATATGGCAAGAGCGGCAGGGAAAATATATCGTTAATTCACTTCGAACTTATGATTATTGGGGATATGAATGGCGCATTCCATTATTAGATAAACAATTAATGGAATTCTGGTTGAAAGTTCCGGTTGAGCCAAGAGCTAAACGTGATCTTTATATCGATTATATAAATAAATATTTCAACTATAATGTTACTCCCGCCAATTCGAAAAAAATCAACAAATTTCTAGATAAATATAATCCATTTACAAATTCAAGATACGGCAGGTTTATCGGAGAATTTGGTCTTTTAAACTTAATATCAAAAAGGGTTAAAGATATAATTGAATTGGATCGCCTGAACTTTCCGTTTATCAAATCCGATAATCGTATTCTCCTTGAAAAACCACCGGCACTGACTTCACTCTACTTTATAAATGAAATTCTAGAAACGACAAATGCTGAATTTGTATCAGATAATCTCACGAAAAAGTAATTAATTAAAGTGAATCTGATTCAGATAAGATGAAAAGTTCCACTGCAAAGATTTTCAAATTATTTCAGCAGGGTTTCGCCTATAGCCTGGGGAATTTTTTTAATAAGTTTCTTCTTTTCCTGATGATTCCCCTCTATGCTGAATTTATTTTGCCGTCCGACCTAAGTTTACTTGAGATATTAGATCCCCTGGAACAGTTTGTCTATGGAGTACTGAATCTAGGTATGGTACATGCATTCTATCGATATTATGAGGTAGACGGAGAGCCTGATTATCAGAGAAAAGTGATATCAACACTTTTCTGGTTTTTGAGTTTAATGGCAATAATTGTTTGCATCATTTTTGCAGTTTTTGCCGACACACTTGTCGAATTAATTCTTCCTGCCCATTCACTTGCCAAAACTTGCTTCTTACTTACATTGGCAAGTTTGTTTATCCGCTATTTCAGTTTATCTGCTTCAGGCTACCTTAACAAAACAGAACAAGCAACCAAATACTCTATATGGAATATCGCAGGCACATTTCTGTTCTGTAGTTATAACTTTTATTTCCTGGCGATTGAGCATCAACAAATCGACGCCGTTTTTGAGGCCAGAATTTTAAGTATGCTACCTGTTACAATTGCCGGTATTTGGTCATTTCGAAGAGTTTTAGCATTTACTTTCGATTTTAAAATGCTAAAACATATGTTGAAATTTTCCTATCCCTTTATCTTATCGGCAGCATCCTATCCCATACTTACTTATGTTGACCGTTGGATGTTGAGCAAACTTGCCAGTCCCAAAGCGACCGGTATTTATGGCATGTCTTATAGATTTGGCATGATACCCGGCATGATACTTGTTCAACCCTTTTTGAAAGCTTGGCGTCCCTTTATCCATAACTACAATGATCGTGAAACTCAGCAAGTCGTTTACAAAAGAATACTTCTTTACTATGGCCTCATCGGTTGTATGCTTTGGATTGGTCTCTCAGTATTAAGCTACGAGATAATAGTACTTTTTACATCAAAAGCTTATTTTGCCGGTAACATTATCATACCCTATGTAGCTTCTTCCCAGTTGTTATATGGGCTAGGATGGATCGTAATAGCCGGTCTTGCAGTTCAAGATAAAACCTTTTTTATCGGATTCTGTACATTTCTTGCAGGAATATTAAATGTGATCTTGAATTATTACTGGATACCCATATTCGGTATATTGGGAGCAGCCTACGCCACATTGGTCTCTTTCCTGGGTATCTTCTTGGGGTATGCAATCTATTCTTACCGCCAACTACCGCTAAGCTGGCCCTATAGTCGTCTTATAGCGATGGTGGTAATTTCGATTGGCACCTATTATGTTAGCAGTTTTATCAGTGTTGATAATTTTTGGGTTCAAATAATTTATAAACTATTATCAACTCTGCCTGCATTAATCATACTAACTTTCTTAGCGGGTCTAAATCCCTGGAAATTAAGCAATATTGGTAGCCACCTGACGAATGGTTTTAAAGACAAGTAAAATAATCCGTTAGACAATTTATTTAAGAAGTGGTTTGCATCTACATCCAGCAAACGCATAATCTATGAACTTAATATGAAGTAGATGCGACCTTTATATTTTGACTTTTCTTCTATTTCAAATCCGCTATCTTGAATATTTGTTTCCAATCTCCTTTCAGTAAAGTTTTTATGACCAACCTCCCAAAAATGATGGGTTTCCGTTATAGGCACCTTAGGTACATAAACTGAAATCCTAACATTTTTAATGATTGGCAGCCATAAATCAAGATCCAACAATCTTCTCTTATTTTCAGGAACACTCATGAAAATATTTCTGCATCGGTCATGGAGCTTCTCTAATACTTGAATAAATTTTTCATAAGGTATATGCTCAAACACTTCAAAAGCCAAAACATGATCGTAGCTCTTTTCAAATTGATAGGTAACAATATTAGCGTGAATATCAGCCTCTTTATCCTCATCAATATCGAGAGTGGTTACCTGTACTCCATTTGATTTTAAATAATTGGAACAAAAGCCTGAACCCGGTCCTATTTCCAGCACCTTGTCTCCCGGCTTAACTTTATTCTCCATTAATTGCTGTTGATAGTGATACAACAACCAATGGTCCCTCGACTCAAGGCTACGTGTCCATTCAGCTGCATATGTATATTTGATACCTTCAACTATTTCATGCTTTTCTTCGCTCATCTTTGTGGTATTTTTAATGACAACATCCCTATTAACTGATTGGATTAAATTCCGCATCAAAGATTCTTAGCTTTAACAAAAAGTCAACTGATTTATTATACCTTTATTTGATGAACATAGCTTTTCTGATTTTACTCATACCCTCATACATCTCTACCCTATCATAGTAAATACCAGAAGATAGATTACTTCCTTTCAATTGAGGAAGGTAGCTTTCCGCCGACTTACTTCCCTTACAGAGTGTTTTTTAACTTCAGTCCCTTGACATTGAATCCCACGTAATTCTGATCACTATAGCTTACCCCTATATTGTGACCGAAACAAAAGGTTTATAAGTTAATACGGTGAAGCTGTGGCTAAATTTAATCTTATTTAAGCAACATCATTTTCCGAGTTATTTCTTTTCCGGGTGTAATCAATCGATACACATAGACCCCGCTGGATAGTCCAGATCCGTCAAAGGTTAACTGGTGAGAACCCGCACTTTTTACGCTGTTTATTAATGTGGTTACAAGCTGACCCGATACCGTATATACTTCCAATCTAACCTGTTGACTGGAAGGTAAATTATACTCAATGATCGTCGACGGATTGAACGGATTGGGGTAGTTCTGTTTCAACTTAATTTTCTTTGGTTTTTGACCCCCTCTATTATCGATTCCCGTTGTAATTTGACTGCTGGCAAGATTATACTCCGGTTTATTTTCATTCCATCGCAAGGATTCCAACTCCACAACCGGATCCTGGTCTTCTCCATGATCCAGAACTTCAAATTTTGCATCTAAAACCTTCCCATCTCCATTAAGTGGCTCAGGGGTTGCCGCTACAAATAAGAGTTTTCCGCCTTGTTGGACAGCTAACGTGTTCACCCCATCTGTATTTGGTTCTCCCAGTCCTTTGAATTTCAGTTTACTGTCATCGAACGCCAACGTACCCTGAAAGGAATAAATATTTTCTCCCTCTGCTAATTCAATCGGGACGTTTACCGTTTCATTTTCTCCAGCCTCAATATTGCTCATACTCACCTGCCCGCTGGCTGCGAAAGACTCTGAACTATTATCCACCGGCAGGGAGTCAACAGCACCTGTTGTATACTGAAGAATCAGCGATGCATCGAGCGCCGTTACCCCCTCATCCAGCGATACGTCCGCGTAGTATTTTTGGGCGTCAGACAGTTCACGGTTTTCAAGCAAATATTGCAGAATGATGGACGCGTCAAAGGCCTGAACTTTCTGATTCAGGTCGACATCACCATACGAGGGAATAACAATTTTTCCGTGCCGTACTTTTGCAGGTCGAGTCGAGGTATTAAACAATGCCTTCTCCCAAAGCAAGTCGTAGGTTTGCTCCGGATTGTCCGGTACCACTATTTTCAACCCAAACAATTTCCCTTCTTCAGCAATATCCTCAGCACCCGCGGCCGATAGGTTTAAGGTACGGTCTTCCCTGTGATAGCTGGTAATCCAGTCCTTGCCCCGGAGGAGGCTCCTGCTGGTATCGATTCCCGCAAATTGCAGGTTCGGATTGAATGTGAAGCTAAATTCAAGTGAGGAAATAGTTGAATCCCGGGGAACAGATACATTAACGGGTACTACAGCCGTATCACCCGGGACCCCAGCTGCTTTGCCCATACTTACGGTTAGATCGCTTATCAACGAATCTTCTTTAATCTGCAAAAACTGATTGGCATTGATATCCGTTTTTACCTGCCTTACTCCAGAGGACCATTCAATCACAAGTGAATCCACTTTTCCTGCATGAGCCAGGCCAAATTCCAACTTGAGGCTATTTTGGGACCGATGTCCGCCACTTGTCCTTACCGTACGTGATTGCCACATTTTCTTTTCACCGATATTACTGAGAACACGCACTGTTGCACCCATAGCTGAACGATTGGAAGATGTGCCTTCGAGCTTGACAGCCAGCCAATTATTATCATTTCCTTCGTTGACGTATAAATTATTTGCATAATCCTCCCAGTTGCCGACCAACATATCCACAAAACCGTCATTGTTATAATCACCACACGAAACACTCGCTCCATTTGCAGGTCTATCTCTCTCCAGTACCAGGCTGGAAGTTACTTCCTTAAATTGTCCATCTCCCTGGTTCATGAATAGATAATTCCGTGATGGATCACCATCCTGTCCTGCAACCACATACAAGTCCAGGTAGCCGTCATTATTAAAATCTGCCCAGCAACTTCCAGCCGTATTAGGCATTTCCGATACTACCGGGCTATCCTCAATTTTTCGAAATGAACCATCCCCCTCATTTTCGTAAAAAAAGTTAGCTCCGTCTCCGTTCGTCACATACAGATCAGGGTCCCGGTCATTATCAAAATCTCCCCAGCTCAAACCGTTTGAACGTCCGGTGTCATTAGCCAACACACCTTCACTACGCTTTTTAAAAGTCCCATCCCCGTTATTGATGAAAACAGAGTTTTCAACTGCCCGGTTAGCTACAACTAAATCCAGATCACCGTCATCCTCAATATCGACCCAGCTGCCTTGCCAGGAATAGTAAGCATCTTTTCCGATCACATCTTCACTGACTACGGTGAAACTTCCATCACCGTTATTCCGATACAAAACATTTCTCAAATCCCAATACCCATTAGCTACAAATAGATCGACATGACCATCATTGTTGTAATCTGCCCAACTAGCCCCGAGTGATGAGCTTTCATCCTGGGTAGGAAGAATCCCGAATACCTGTTCAAAACCATCCCCTGTATTTTCAAAAAAGCCGTTGCTTTGATACACGGCATTGGCAACATACAGATCCAGATTGCCGTCATTATTATAATCTGCCCATGCCGGAGCATTTGAACGAGTTCTCGCATCAACAACAGGGTTATTGGGCTGCGCCTCAAAGCCTCCCTGACCATCCCCTATAAACAAGAAGTCCTGTTGATCTATGCCATTGCCAATATAGATATCCAAGAAACCATCCCCATTGTAATCAACCATACTAATCCCCTGGGTCATTCTAATTTCTGAACCGACGGGTGTGTCCGTTACCCGTTTAAAATCCTGGGCTGATAAGGCGGGTACTGCGAATAATCCCATGAATAATATATAGATAACCTTCTTCATGATAATCTCTCTTTCTAATTTATCTTTCTACCACTTATTAAATAGTATAATAGATTATATTTAGAAAATCACTCGCTCTGTTTTAAATGTTAAAGAGGTTTTTTGAAATTCCGGGGGGCGGTTCCTTGCTCGTATACTTTTCCTCGTCTGCCGGCATTGAGTGGGTAAGTGCCTTATATATGAATATCGTTATTACTGCCGGCTAACCGGAAAACTATTATGCTTCGGAACCGCCCCCCACGGAATTTCAAAGACTTCTTAAATTTTCTTCAAGGGTGATTTCGCAAACGTTAATCTCCCCGAGCAGTTTAAATACTATAATAGATGCTATATCATCCATAATGAGCAGTATCCAAATAAATTAACTCTTCACTGGATGATCATAATTGCACTGTCAAAGAAGGACAAAAGTCAGGTTGTAAATTTTTCTTAAGAGCAGTGGAAAAAATTTTTTAAACTGTCATGGAATGTTGATTCGACAGAGATCAAAGCATCGAACCATTTGAGCCTTTTATTTACTGCTAATACATATTTATTTAATCTACTTATAAAATGCCCGATAATTATACTTCCAACACCCTGGTAATCGGTACGGGATACTGGGGTAAAAACATTGTGCGAAATTTACATGAACTCGGGGCATTGTATGGCATTTGTGACCGAGATCCCGAGAAGCTTGAATCTTTCGCGGACCAATATCCCGGATTGGTGACTTACCAGGATTTGAATCAGGCCCTTGAAGACGAGGAGGTCGATAATATTGCTATTGCCACTCCGGCGGAGACCCATTACGAGATGGCGACCCGGGGCCTGGAAGCCGGCAAGCATGTATTTGTCGAAAAGCCGCTGGCCCTGAATTTTGCCCAGGGCGAGAAATTGGTCCGCAAAGCGGAAGAAACCGGTTTGACCCTGTGTGTCGGACACCTGCTGGAATATCACCCGGCCGTGGTCAAACTTGATAAACTGGTTAAAGCCGGCGAGTTGGGAAAAATTCAATACGTCTACAGTAACCGCCTGAACCTGGGCAAGTTCCGCAACGAGGAAAATATCCTCTGGAGTTTTGCTCCCCATGACATTGCCGTCATACTGAGACTCATCGGCGGCATGCCCGTCGAGGTTGCCTCCTACGGAGGATCCTATCTGCAGCCTAATATAGCGGATACCACGGTTACCAACCTTGTATTCGATGACGGGACCCGGGGACATATTTTTGTCAGCTGGCTGCACCCGTTCAAGGAACAAAAAATGGTGGTGGTGGGAGAAGAAAAAATGGCCGTTTTCAACGATACCGCCGACAAAAACAAGCTGATGCTTTACGACCAGGGCGCCGACTGGGTGGATGGCAAACCGGTTCCCCGGAGGCAGGAAGGAAAACCCGTGACTTTCGAGGACCGGGAACCGCTTAAAGACGAATGCCGGGCGTTCCTGGATGCCGCCACCAGCGGCGAACGGCCGGTTACTGACGGCTATAACGGGCTGCGCGTATTGCGCGTGCTCCAGGCCTCGCAACATTCCCTTCAGACCGGGGCCAAAGCGGTACCGATTTATGAATCCTATGAATCCCTGACGCCTTATGAGTAAAACCAACGAAGAATCCACCGATCCATTCATTCATGAAACCGCTATCGTCGAAGAACCGGCCGATATCGGTGGCGATACCAAAATCTGGCACTGGGTGCATGTGATGCCCGGAGCTGAAATCGGGGCCGGATGCGTGCTGGGGCAGAATTGCTACGTCGGCGGACGCGCACGGCTGGGCAACAACGTGAAGGTCCAAAATAATGTCTCCATCTATGACGAGGTGATCATCGAAGACGATGTATTCTGCGGCCCCAGCATGGTCTTCACCAACGTGATCAACCCGCGCAGCCATATCGAACGCAAGGACGAATACCTGAAAACCCACGTAAAGCAAGGGGCCAGCATTGGCGCCAACGCCACCGTGCTCTGCGGCAATACGCTCGGTGCCTACTGTTTTGTCGGAGCTGGAGCGGTAGTCACGAAAGATGTTCCCGATTATGGGCTGGTTACCGGCGTCCCGGCCCGCCGGGTGGGATGGGTCTCGCGGGCCGGCCATCGCCTGGACTACTCTGATAGCCTCGTAGCCGAATGCCCCGAAACCGGGGAGCGTTATAAACTCGAGCAAAACCAGGTAACCCTTATCGAAGAATAATTGAGGAAATTGAGCGATAATTTTTAAGTTGCTCTGGAGTCTACAGGTCGTTCGTGAGGCAGGTTCGACTCCCCAACGGATTCGGGCAAGTACCCGGACCACCAGCGGTTTTTGAGTAAACTTTTTTCTATTTATATGACGTTGCTTTTACAAACTATTAATTATCTTCTCTGATATGACTACACAAACCATTGATTCTGTTCCCCTTCTAGATTTAGACGCCCAATACCGAAATATCCAGCAGGAAGTTAAACAGGCCGTAACCGACGTTATGGAGAGCCAGCAATTTATTATGGGACCCGAGGTCCAGGAGTTGGAGGACCAGGTCGCCGACTACTGCGAGAGTCCCCACGCCATCGGCTGCGCTTCGGGGTCCGACGCCCTGCTGCTGTCGCTCATGGCCATCGACACCGGTCCCGGCGACTATGTGCTGACGACCCCCTATACCTTCTTTGCCACGGCCGGGGCCATTGCACGGCTCGGGGCCACGCCGGTGTTTCTTGACATTGACCCGGTCACCTACAACATCGATCCGGAAGAAGTACGTATGTTCCTGGAAGGCAAACACCCGATCTGCTCTAAGTTCGAGGCGGATCCGTCGGACGTTAAAGCCCTGATACCGGTGCACCTGTATGGGCAGGTAGCTGACATGGATCCGCTGATGGAGCTGGCCGACGAATATGATTTTTATGTGATCGAAGATGCCGCCCAGGCCATCGGCGCCGAGTACAAAGGTCGGCGTGCCGGATCGATCGGCGACTTTGGGTGCTTCAGTTTCTTTCCGAGTAAAAATCTCGGGGGATACGGCGACGGGGGCATGATTACCACGTCCAACGACGAGCTGGCCGAAAAGCTGCGGGTGCTGCGGGTCCACGGATCGAAACCGAAGTACCATCACAAGATTGTCGGCGTCAACAGCCGCCTTGATACGATCCAGGCCGCAATCCTGAAGGTGAAGCTGCAATACCTGGACGAGTGGTCCGACCGCCGCCGTGAAAAGGCGCAACGGTATCGGCAACTATTCGAAGAAGCCGAACTGCTGGCGCCAACCGATGCCAGGAAAAATCCCTGCGGCGAGCACGAACAAGCACTGCGCGATCATATTCTCCCTCCCAAAGAAGTGGAAGGATCCCCGGAGCAGGACGGTCGACATGTTTACCATCAGTTTGTTATTCGCTCAGCCAGCCGGGATCTTATTCAGAACCAGCTTAAAGAGGCAAACGTAGGTCATTCTATTTACTACCCGGTCCCCCTGCATGAACAAGAATGCTTCGGACACCTGGGATATGAAGCCGGTGATTGTCCGGCGTCCCATTGTGCAAGCATTCAGACTCTTGCACTACCTATCTTCCCGGAACTGACCGACGATCAGCAACAATATGTAGTTGAACAAGTAAAAAAATCCATCCGGGGGTAAGGCCATCATGAAAGCTATTGTCGTTAAAAATCCCGGCTCTGAATCCAGATTGGTCATTGACGAAGTTGAAACCCCCAAGCCTGATGCCCATGAAATTCTTGTAGAGGTTAAAGCTACGGCCCTGAACCGGGCCGACCTGCTGCAGCGTCAGGGTAATTATTCTTCACCTGAAGGATCCTCTTCCCTGCTTGGACTTGAAATGAGTGGTATTGTAACAAAAACCGGTAACCAGGTAAGCAAGTGGGAGAAAGGGGATCGGGTTTTCGGCCTGCTTCCCGGTGGCGGATATGCTCAATATTCCGTCATACATGAAGATATGGCTATGCCGATACCTGAGTCCCTCTCCTTTGAAGAGGCAGCAGCAGTCCCGGAAACCTTTCTGACCGCTTACCAGTCGCTCTGCTGGCTTGGTGACTTAAGTCGGGACGAAGTGGTTTTAATTCACGCCGGTGCCAGCGGAGTTGGAACTGCCGCCATTCAGATAGCCGGGCGATATGACGCCCGGATTGCGACAACTGCCAGTTCGGCCGACAAGTTGGAAACCGCTCGAGAGCTGGGAGCTGAATTATTAATTAATTACAAAGAAGAATATTTCTCAGATCGTATTGAAGAACAGTTTGGGGAGAACAGCATTGATCTTATTCTCGATTTTGTCGGGCGTCCTTATTGGCACCCCAATATGCAAGTACTTGCACGGGACGGCCGTTTAGTCTACCTGGCGTTCCTCGGCGGCAAATATGTCGACAAGGTCGATCTCAGCAAAATACTCTTCAAACGCTTAACAATACGGGGGTCCACTCTTCGCAATCGCGATTTATCCTATAAAATTAAATTGACCCGGGCATTCCAGGACTTTGCTCTTGAAGACCTGGAAAAAGGACTGCTTAAACCGGTGATAGACTCTGAATTTAACTGGAAAGAGGTCGAAAAAGCTCATCAACGGATGCAGGACAATCTGAATACCGGAAAAATAGTCCTTACGGGGATGGGGGATTAGTCGTCTGCCGTAGCTTCGTAAATTTTTGGCTTTCCCACATAGAGGATCTCGTCGGTACGCGACACCATCTTGTATATACCGGGCTTGCGGGGCAATTGGTCAAAAAAGCCGGTTCCCAGGCGTTCCTCCAGCGGATTGGTCCGCCCAAATATCTTTTGCTGTTTGTTTTTTGACCTTTTTGGCTGTTTTTTATTACTCATTGCAACCTGTTTAAAAACCGGATCAACCGACTGACCTTCTGGCAACAATTTTGCGAGGCCCGACCCCAACTGCGAGCTATTTGAAAAACGGGCGGCGGTTCCTCTTTCGAATGTTTTTCTCTATCTGGCACTGTTGATTCAACTGAGTAAGTACATTAAGCATTATGCTGTCATAAAGGTGTATATTTTTTTACCGAAAAACTTAATACTTCGGAATCGCCGCCCGTTTTTCAAATAGCTCCAAGAAATTGTGCCCTGCGACCATTATTTTAAGGGGTTCAACTATCAACCGTAGATTATTTAATGAATTCACAAAGAATTTAAAACGAACATGGCTCAACCTAAATACACCACGCATGTGGGAATGGATGATATTCTACCCGGCGAGGTAGAAAAATGGCAAACCGTCGAAGAAATTATCCGCGAAACGGCTCGCGAGTTCAACTTCGACGAGATCCGAACGCCCATCCTTGAGCAAACCGAACTGATTGCCCGCGGGGTGGGACAACAAACCGACATTGTATCCAAAGAGATGTTCGCCTTTGAACGGGGAGACGATCAGTATGTTCTTCGTCCCGAGCTGACAGCTCCCGTTGTACGTTCTTATATCGAGCATCACCTCGACCAGCGGGGCGGGACCCAGAATTTATTCTATATTGGTCCGATGTTCAGGGCCGAAAAACCCCAAAAAGGACGAAAGCGTCAATTCCACCAATTTGGTGCAGAAATCCTGGGCAGTTCCGAGCCGGTTGCCGATGTCGATATTATCCAGCTCATGATGCGCATTTATGAGAAAATCGGTATCACCAATACCGAACTTAAAATCAACTCGGTCGGCACGCCGGAAGAACGAGAGCAATATGTGCAGGCATTGAGAGATCATTTTCGTCCCCATGAAAGTGAATTAAGTGAGGTTTCTCAACGAAGGCTGGAAAAAAATCCCATGCGTATCCTTGATTCCAAGGAGGATGAAGATCAACCGTTCATCGAAAAGGCCCCGGTCATAATTGATTTTCTGGGGAAACAATCGATGCAGCACTATAAAAGAGTCAAGGAGCTGATGGAACATAATGAGATCCCTTACCAGGAAGATCCCCACCTGGTTCGAGGGCTGGATTATTATACCCATACCGCGTTTGAGTTGATCAGTCCTGATTTAGGTTCCCAGGATGCGCTGGGAGGTGGCGGTCGATATGATCTGCTGGCTGAAGAAATTGGCGGTCCCTCGACCCCGGCCGTTGGATTTGCCTCGGGTATTGAACGTCTGCTGATGGCTTGCGAAGCGCTTGATATCGATTTACACCGGGAAGCTGCGGTCGATGTCTATATCGTCACCATTGGCCAAAAAGCCAACGATTGGGCTCTTTCAAAGCTCAAAGTACTTCGTAACAAAGGTATATCAGCCACGATGGATTACCAGGGACGATCAATCAAGTCGCAGATGAAAGATGCAGACCGGGAAAATGCCCGTTATACTATTATTGTGGGAGAGCAGGAGCTATCTGACAATGCTTTCACACTCAGAGATATGCAGGCAAGCGAAGAAGAAGCACTCGCCTTTGAAGAGATTGTCGATCGTCTAAGTCAACACTCGACTGCTGACGTGAAATCATGAAAAAAAGATATGTTGGCACTTTCATCTTACTGGCGCTCCTGGTAGTCGTCCATTATTTAGCGGCTGCCATCCTGGCTGACAGAATCCAGGATTCGGTAAACCGGGAAATTTCCAAACCGGGAAGCGTTTCTGTCAGCCTGGGCGAGGTCTCCATCCAGCCCTTTCGCGGGAATATTGGGCTATCCGACTTGAACCTTGAATACCCGGATCGTTCCTACCGTTTCAACCTGGGAAATACATACCTGGACTTGACCTACCTGCAGCTATGGAGACTTTACCTTGAGGAACTTCCGGTTTTTTTGCAGTCACTGGATGAACTGAAATTGACTGGTTACCAACTGCAGGCAAAAAGCACGCTTTGGAACATTACATCGAGCAGCATCAGTCTAAAAATACGTCCCCATTCCTCAGATCATTCACGGAATGACCCTTCATCCGGCCTTATGCATATAGCAGAAAAAGCCGAATTACAAGCATATGCCGAACAGATTCACTATCTGCCTACAGATACCACTCAAAAAAAGGAGCCAATTTTTTTTGCACGCAGCATAGAAATCGGCAGTCTGGAACTGCACGGACAGTGGGACCGGTCAGCCCAACAATTCAAAATCGATCAACTGATCACTCAATCTTCGCAACTTACCATAAATGGTCGTGCTGCCGTATCATTAAATAACCGGCTGAACGCTCCAACCTTAACCGATCTCCAGTTTTCGGCTTCTTACCCGAATACATTTCGGCTAGCATTAGGGGACCGACTTGGAACGTTTAGAGCGAAGAATCTGCAATGGACGCGTGAGAAGGATGAGAACGAATTGGAAACGAATTACTTGATGGGCACCTTGCTGGGAGGTCGGCATACACTCACGCTTGATCGATTCAATTGGATATTACCTCCTGATTTCAGCAGGCAGCTCTCATCGTACACCGGGGGAATAGCCCAGGACACCCTAAGTGGTGATAGTCTGAATGTCAAGTATCGGTACAACCCAAAAATGCATCAACTTGATCTACGCGAACTTTCCTATAAAACTCCCGATTACGCTATTTTCGCCAATGGTGAGTTTACCGTTAATCCAGATCATATTTCAGAAACCTTTATTCGTAATGCGGAAATAAAAATCTTTGATTTATCAGATCAATTGAAATCTACATTGAAACAGATCGAAAATTTTTTCGATATTCAAATAGTCGATCCCCGGGAAGAATCCATTCGCATATATTTGCATGGGAAGCTACACGCTCCCGAATGGAAACTGCTTTGATGTTTTTAAACGGGTGGGATCTATCAATCTCAACGGAAGAGTTCTTTGAAAAACCGGTCGGCGGTTCCGAAGCATAATAATTTTCTGGGTATCAAGCGGTAATAACAATGAACGAAATGGTGATATAGGTTCATTCATTGCCGCCAAACGAAGAAAAGTATACGAGCAAGGAACCGCCGACCGGTTTTTCAAAGAACTCCGGGAAATAGCTCAACAAGGTTTATCATACTAATAACTTAATATGTCTATTTATTTACTTATTGGACTCGTCGGTATTTTAGCACTCGGTGTATCGGCTCAATGGTTGGCATGGCGACTTAAATTGCCGGCAATCCTTTTGTTGCTCATCTTTGGGATCATTGCGGGACCAGTTGCGAATCTTATAAATCCCGACCAGCTATTTGGTGAAATCCTGGGGCCCATAGTCTCCGTATCCGTTGCAATTATCTTGTTTGAAGGCGGGCTAAGTCTTCGCTTCTCCGAGTTGCGGGACATCGGGGGGACCGTAGGGAGGTTGATCAGCATCGGCGTTATAGTGACCTGGGTAATGACTGCATTTTTTGCTTATCAACTGCTGGACCTCGGCTTGGAACTGTCTATCCTCTTAGGAGCCATACTCACCGTAACCGGTCCAACTGTTATTCTCCCTCTGTTACGTCACGTCCGACCAGCCGGCAAGGTGGGGTCTATTCTGAAATGGGAGGGTATTACGATAGACCCGATCGGTGCCATGCTTTCGGTCCTCGTTTTTGAAATAATTATAGCCGGCGGCATAGGTCAACATATAAGCAGTTCCCTGCTAAGTATCTGGAATACCGTTTTCTTTGGCACCGTCCTTGGTCTGCTCGGTGCTGCTATAATCTATTACATGCTTAAAAAACACTTGATGCCGGACTTTCTCCAAAACCCCATCAGCCTGACACTGGTGGTAGTGGTATTTGCAGCGTCCAACTATTTACAGCATGAGTCCGGCCTCTGGGCCGTTACCGTGATGGGAATGGGGCTCGCCAATCAAAAATCCGTCCGGGTAAAACATATTATAGAATTCAAAGAAAATCTGCGGGTTCTTCTGATCTCGGCGCTGTTTATCATGCTTTCGGCACGGCTGGAAATCAGTCATCTGGCACATTTTGATGTATACAGTATAGCCTTTCTGGCCGCCCTTGTACTGGTCGTACGTCCCGCTTCCACCTTCCTGTCCACGATCGGAGCTCCACTTAATATCAAGGAGCGAATTTTCTTGTCCTGGATGGCACCACGAGGCATTGTCGCCGCAGCCATATCCTCCATTTTTGCCCTCTACCTGGCCGATCAAGGATATGTGCAGGCTGAACTGCTTGTGCCGTATACCTTCCTGGTAATTATTGGAACCGTCACTATTTACGGATTAACCAGTAGTTTCTTAGCCATGAAGTTAAAACTGGCTAAACCCGTCCCGCGAGGTGTATTGATCCTTGGGGCGCACGAGTGGTCCCGAAAATTAGCCTGTAAAATTCATAATTACGGCATTAAGATAATAATGGCCGATAGTAACTATCACCATATCGAAAAAGCCAGCCAGGATGGTTTAGCTACCTATCATGGCAATGTTTTATCTGAATATGCCCTGGAAGAGGTCGATCTTGATGGAATCGGACACCTGATGGCCATTACGCCAAACGATGAAGTTAATTCCCTGGCAGCAATTCGTTTTGCCGACTATTTTGGTCGTTCAGAAGTTTACCAGTTGGCTCCCTTGGCGCATTCCATGAAACGCGAAAAAGAAGTTCCTGAATTTCTCAGCGGACGAGTACTGTTTAAGCAGCAACTCAATTATTCTGAAGTTAACCGCATCATCCAGAAAGGCGGCGAAATTGGTGATGTTGAAATTACGGAGACCTTTGACTTTGACAGTTACCAGGAAAAATGGAGCTCCTCTGCTGTTCCTCTCTTGGCTATCACTCCCGAACAAGAGTTAAAAGTCTTTGCCATTGATAATAATCCTGAACCGAATGAGGGTGACATAATCATCC
Source organism: uncultured Balneolaceae bacterium (assembly GCA_913057825.1). GTDB lineage: Bacteria > Bacteroidota > Rhodothermia > Balneolales > Balneolaceae > CAJXOW01. Next base: position 26,072 of record CAJXOW010000040.1, read on the forward strand.
ACTTGATTGTTCCGGAATCGATGCGAGACCAACTAAAACAAGAAGAGGATGAAGCTTCTGCGTAAACTCACTGTTTAAAGTCCGTTGTACCCGTGTCCACCTCCACCAGGGCCTGGCAAATTTGGATCGATACCGGCGGCGCTTTTACGGATTGCTTCAAATCGATTGACGGTACGCAGGTCGAACAAGGCGATCAGTTGGCGGCGCAAACACCGGGTGGGGTGGGGCGGTAATGCGAAAAAAGATTACGCCTGGTTGCCGTTCCGGTCCAGGTATTTCTCTTCCAGCTCTTCCGGCTCTACGATACCCAATCGCTTGGCTCGTTCCATCCATTTTCTCCGCGCCAGTTTCTGCATGTCCTCAATAGCATCTACTTCATCCACGATTTCCATACCAAGCAGGGTTTCCACTACATCTTCCATCGAAACAACCCCCGAGAAACCTCCATACTCGTCAACTGCCACCGCTATATGTTCCTGGTTTTCCAGGAGACGCTCAAAAAGATCCCGTAAACTAAGCATCTCGGGAACGATCAGAACCTCTCTTTTCAACTCCTTGAGTTTAATGTCGATTTCATCCCTCGCTACATGTATCAACAAGTCGTTTTTCAACACGTAGCCCGTCACATCATCCCGATTCTCCCCATACACCGGCAGTCGTGAAAATCGCAGTTCATCAATTTCTTCATATATTTCACCCACCGTCTGTTCCTCATTAAAGTCCATCACCACAATGCGCGGGGTCATAATATCTTTAACCCGCAACTGGCTAAAGCGGATTAAATTTTTGAAGATCTGCGACTCTTCCTCTTCCACCACTCCCTCTTCAGCACCCAGCTCGGCCATCGCACCGATCTCCTCCCGGCTAATCGAAGGATGCTCAGCTCCTTTCCGTGCCAGTAAAATCGTTATTCCCTGGGATAACAATACAAAGGGATAGAGTACGACAATCATACCCCGCAAAAGAGAAGCTGAAAGGGGAGCAAGCGTCCTCCAATAGGTTGCTCCCAGGGTTTTGGGAATAATTTCGGACAGCACGAGGATCAACAGCGTCAGCACAATCGAGGTGATCGTGACATAAGCTTCACCATAAACGATCTGTGCCTGGGCACCCACCCCGGCAGCTCCCACGGTATGCGCAATCGTATTCAGGCTGAGAATGGCCGAAAGCGGCCGATCGATGTCATCCTTCAAGTCACGCAATTTGGGCGCACTACTCCGTCCCTCCCTTTCCAACATGGCAATATAGGAAGGATTAACCGATAGCAGTACTGCCTCCAGGATGGAGCACAGGAACGAGACTCCGATGGCAAGTGCTAAGTATAGAAATAGTAGAAACATGAGCTCAATAAGATATCACTTTGATACACTTTTAAAAACCATTTTACCGCATGACGGTTGCATCCTATAATTCAACACGATATTATCCGTTTAATATCCTGCTTACTGTAAGCTATTCGGCTGTTCGGCATATAATGATCCTGATTCTATGCCCCCTGCTGAACGGCTTGTCACAAAGCTTCTTGTTCCTTTTCATCATAACATTTTATCACAGATCAATAAATAAAACAGTAAATTTACCCACGATTTGCTTTCTCTAGATAAAGTAACTGTTCGATTCGGCGGCCATACATTAATCGATAATGCCCAGGCTATGATCAATCCCAATGATCGCATTGGGCTGGTCGGTCCTAACGGTGCCGGTAAGTCAACATTGTTGAGAATTATTGCCGGATGGTCGGAGCCTGACGAGGGTAACATTGCGAAACCAGACCGCGTCGAAGTAGGATATTTGCCGCAGGACGGTGTTGAGCCGGATACCGAAGAAACCCTTTTTCAAGAGGTAAAGCATACGTTTGATGATTTACTCGAGCTTCAAGACGAAGTTAAACAGATTCAACATAAGCTCAGTTCACTGGAAGAGGGAACGGAACAATACCAAAAAACTCTGAAAAAGTACGGCAATCTCCAGCACCAGCTTGAGGAATCCGGGGTATACAGTATTCGAGCCCGAATTGAAAGCGTGCTTGTCGGGTTGGGGTTCGAGCATAGCGACTTTCACCGAGCCGTCACCGAGTTTAGCGGGGGATGGCTCATGCGTATTGCACTGGCCAAATTACTATTGCGTCGCCCGGAAGTCCTGTTGCTCGACGAGCCGACCAATCACCTGGATATTGAATCTTTACAGTGGATGGAGAATTTTTTAAAAGAGTATGATGGTGCGGTTATCCTGGTATCGCACGACCGTAAATTCCTGGATGAAATTACCAATCGAACGTTCGCCCTTGACCATGGATCCCTGGATACTTATGAAGGAAACTACAGTTACTATGTAAAAAAATGGCAGCTCCACCAGGAACAACTTCGGCGTGAATACAAAAATCAACAGAAACGAATTAAAGAGATCCAGGAATTTATCGACAAATTCCGGTATAACTCCGAAAAAGCCAGTCTTGTACAGAGTCGCATCAAGCAACTGGAAAAGATGGAGGAGATTGAACTCCAGGACGAACAAGACGAAATCGCTTTTGAATTCCCGGAACCCGAGCGCAGCGGGGATATCGTCATGGAACTTGAAGGGGTCGACAAATCGTATGGTGATGTGCCTGTGCTAAAAGAAGTAGAATTGCGGATTAACCGGGGGGATCGACTTGCGGTAGTGGGACCTAATGGTGCCGGGAAGTCAACCTTGATCCGTATTCTTGCCGGCATTGAAACGGTTGACGACGGCAAGCGTTCGCCGGGATACAACGTTACCCCCTCCTATTATGCGCAGCACCAGGCCGAAGAAATCGATGTTGAAAAACAGGTCATTGAAGTGATGGAGGATACTTCCGGGACCAAGTCGGAAACTTATTTGCGTACTATTCTGGGATGCTTTTTGTTCCAGGGAGATGATGTATTCAAAAAAGTGGGAGTGCTTTCCGGCGGCGAAAAGAGTCGATTGGCACTGGCCCGCATGCTGGTTCGCCCCTCGAACTTTCTTATCATGGACGAGCCGACCAATCACCTGGATATGCAATCCAAAACCATCTTGCAGCAAGCCCTGCAGGATTATTCGGGCACATATATCATCGTTTCGCACGACCGTGATTTCCTGGATCCCCTGGTCAACAAAGTGATTGAAGTAAAAAGTCACTCTCTGAAAACCTATCCGGGTAATATTTCAGAATACCTCGACAAAAAAACGATCGACTCAAAATACGATCAAATAACCAGCGCCGCGACCGACTCCTCCAACAATCAGACCGCCAAAAAGGACAACGAATCCCTTTCCCGTCAAGAGCAAAAGCGAAGAGATGCCAAGCGTAGAAACGAACGGCACCGCAAAATCAAGCCGTATAAGCAAAAGTTGGACCCCATCGAGGAACAAATCGAAAAGCTGGAGGATCGTAAAGAAGAAATCGAATCGCTAATGCAGCAAAGCGATTTTTACGATGATTCCCAGCAAGTCCAGGAGATATCTCGCGAATATGACCAGATTAAGCAGGATCTGCAGGAAGCCTACGGGCAATGGGAAAACATTGCGGAAAAAATCAGCGAAATTGAGGAGCAATATTCAAAAGTTAACTACCAGGACTAACGGCCCGTCGACTTTTTCGGAAAGCGGCGGCACGGGCCGTGCCTTCGATGAAAAATTTTTTCTTACGGTTTTGCTCTTTCATCTTTAGTTGCTATGCAATTTCAAGTTCATAGACCCATTAAATGCTATGGTTCGAAAAATTTTAAGTACTCAGCACGGCCCGTGCCGCCGCTTTCCGAAAAAGTCTTACACTTTATTAGCTTTGATATTATTGCTATATAAAAGGGAGAGTGAATAAACCGGTCATTCATATTCTTAGTGGTCTCATATATTGATATATTGAAAAATTCTGAGTCTCGACATTATCAAGTAATCGATAGAAACTGTTTATCAATCATTAATCTTAAAACCTGAACATTGGATTTACGGACAGGCAAAATCATTCCAGAAACTCCCTTTAGTTTTGAGCAATGTCTTTCCTATATCCAGTCTTTCCCGGCTTCTCAAAATGATCACAAGATTGATGCGGGTCAGTTGATCAAAGCATTTCGTATTGGAGACAAAACCTACGCAATGCAGATATTTAACCGGGGAGAAGTCGACGATCCCAAACTACGCGTAACCATCATGTCGACCAATCCAATGAAGGACCGCGAATTGGAGCAGGCCCTTCAAAAAGTGCGGTTTTATCTCGGCATTGATGATCCCATTCAGGAATTCTATGAAATCGGGGACAGGGACTCCATGTTCAAGCCGTTGATCAACTCCCTCTACGGTCATCATATGATTAAATTCCTGAGTATTTTTGAAGCGGCTATCTGGAAACTGCTAAGCAGCAATCTCACGCTGGCCGAATCCATTAAAAGCAAGAAGATGCTCCAGCAGCGGCTGGGAGCAATGATCAACATCAATGGAATCAACTACCGGGCTTTCCCGGAACCCCTTGATGTCTTGGAGGCCCCTGACGAGGAACTGGCTTATGCTCTACCCCAGGAGCGAATTCAAAAACGGGTGCACCAAATGGCCTCTTTCTTTTCAGATTATCATTCAATGAGTGCGTTGCAAAACATGTCAAATGATGAAATAAAAGACGAACTATTGCAGTTGGAAGGTATCGACCAGGGAGGATCCATTTATATCCTTAATTATGGACTCGGACGAATGGATGAAATTCACTATGGTGATCCCCTGCTAGTGCAATCTGTTGAAAAAACCTACGGCACCCACCACGAAATTAATCGTGAAAAAATCAAAGAGCTGGCATCCCAATATGGGAAGTGGAAAGGATATTGGGCTCACTACCTGCGTCAAAGCCATGCAAAAAATCATTGACCCTGCATTTAAATTCCCGAAAGAACTAAAGGTTGCCCGTAAGTGAATGACTTGAGTAGTATTCTTGTTAATTAAGTGACTAACAAGGGAATGGTAAAGGTAAACAAAACAGGAGGTCACTAACATGCTTCATTTTAAACAAATTATATTCAAGGGTGTCGGGCTGATAATTGCTGGAATGCTTTTATTTGGATGCGCCCGGCAATCTCAGAAAAAACCCGCTGAAAAAAAGGATAAAGAACCGCAGGTAACGGAGGCCATAGCCACCATACATCCGGCAGAAGGTGAAGAGATGACAGGTACGGTCACCTTTACCAAAACCGAAAACGGAACCAAAGTTGAAGCCAATTTAAATAATTTATCACAGGGCAAGCATGGCTTCCATATTCATGAGTATGGAAATTGCTCCGATCGGGAAAGCCTTGCATCAGCCGGCGGACATTACAACCCTGCCAACCAACCACATGCTTCGCCTACTTCCGACCAACGACATGTCGGAGATATGGGAAATATACCTGCCGGACCTGAAGGTAACGGGGAACTTACTTATACTGATCCGATCATTCAATTGAATGGCAAACACAGTGTAGTTGGTCGAGCTGTTGTAATTCATTCCGGCGAGGACGATCTGGAATCACAACCATCCGGGGCCGCAGGCTCGCGAATTGGCTGTGGAGTCATCGGTATAACTTCGATGGAAATGGAAGCGGATACCGGCAGTGGAAACAATATGTAGTTCTTTTTCTTGCTTTTCTATTAGTTAAATGAAGAAGCCGGCGTTTAAAGCGCCGGCTTTTTTTATAGGTCTTCTTATGGGGGAGGTTTTATCCATTTAACTACTGGAGTGCATCTTATGGAGAGCATTCAAGCACTGGTATATGTCCTCCCCCTCTCCCCCTCTAAACTCTTGGGTATGGTTGCGGACGTGGATTGAGATGAGAGTTTCGTCCTCCCCCTTGTCCAACCCAAATTTTTTGGGATGGACCTTCCCCCTCCGAAGGGGGAAGGTAAGGCAACCGAGGTGAAAAAAACGTCCCTCTTCGGAGGGGGTTAGGGGGAGGACCTTTTAGATAAACCACTATTAGGCCATCACACCTTCAACTACTCCTGCGGTTCCCAATCTTCCAACTTATCTTCAATTACCTCCCGCAAGCGACTCACCGGTACGCGGTCCTGCGTCATATCGTCCCGGTAGCGAATTGTGACCGTATCTTCCCCTTCCGATTCGACGCCGTCAAAATCTACCGTAATGCAAAAAGGCGTTCCGGCCTCATCAAGGCGGCGATAGCGCTTGCCGATAGATCCTTTCTCATCATACATCACGCTATAGTCATCCTTCAAATCTTCGGTGATTTTTTCAGCCAATTGCTGAAGCTTGGGCTTTTTGATCAGTGGGAAGACCCCGATAGTTACGGGTGCCAGTTTCGGGTGCATCTTAAGTACGGTGCGCTCATCCCCCTCGACTTCTTCTTCCCGGTATGCATCACAAAGAACCATCAGGAAACATCGGTCAAGTCCCAAAGAGGTTTCCACTACATAGGGCGTATAACGCTCTTGCGTCTGCTGATCGAAGTACTCCAGTTTCTTGCCTGAATATTCCTGGTGACGACTCAGATCATAATCCGTTCGGTTATGGATGCCTTCAATCTCTTGCCATCCAATCGGAAATTTATATATCACATCCGCCGCAGCTTCCGCATAATGAGCC
>CAJXOW010000041.1 GCA_913057825.1 uncultured Balneolaceae bacterium
GGATCGGTTTTACGTATAAAAAACGTATCCTGCATATCGCGGGCCGGGTGATCCGGGGGAAAGTTAAGCGCCGTGAAATTGTGAAAGTCGTCTTCCAATTCGGGTCCATAAGCCACAGAAAATCCCAGTCGAAGAAAAATCTCTTTCATCTCCTCCATAATCTGGGATAATGGATGCAGCGATCCCACCGGCAAGGAGGAAGGTGGGAGGGTCAGGTCGGCTTCTGCTTTCTCGTCGGAAACATCGGGCTGCTCAAGTTCGGTTTTGCGCTCCTCATATTTCTGCTGGGCACGATTTTTAACCTCATTCATCGATTTACCGACCTCCGCCCGCTGATCTTCAGGTACATCACCAATCTTTTTAAACATAGCCTGCACTTTTCCCTTGCGCGAGAGGAAAGTCAGACGAAACTCTTCCAACGTATCTTTATCCGCTATATCAAATGATTCAATCTCGTCCTTTAGCTTATCGATTTCATCAAATATCGACATGTGAATACCGGCAATAATTAGTGGTTGGGATTAAGTGGCTCCAAGCTCCATGCTCCACGTGTTCTTCATTTCGATCTTCCATACTTTTTAAAATGAATATCTTCCAGAAATGAATATACAAAACAATTGAAAAGCTAAAATCAAAATAAATGATAAGAAAAACCTATTTACAGCAACAAGTTAATATGCATGGCAGTTGAAGAATAGATCTATGAAGTTTTTCCGTGGAGCCTGGAGCTTGGAGCTTATGCCAGCCCGCCGCTGGCGGGCTGGCATAAATACTCAAAAAGCCGGCAACCCAAAAGGAATTGCCGGCTTATGATTCAATAGCTTGCTACTAAATAAGGGAGATCAGGCCGTTGCTTCCTCGACGATCGAAGTAAAGGCTTCAGGATCGTTTATAGCAAGATCGGCCAGAACTTTACGATTGATTTGAATATCACTCTTCCGCAGCGCCCCTACCAGTTTAGAGTATGTGGTTCCGTTCTGACGTGCGGCGGCATTTATCCGGGTAATCCACAGCCTGCGGAACTCACGCTTGCGTACTTTCCGGTCGCGGTACTGATACTGCAGACCTCTTTCGACCGATTGCTTGGCGATGCGATATACGTTTTTGCGCTTACCCCAGTAGCCTTTCGCCTGCTTGAGAATCTTGCGGCGGCGGCGACGGGAAGCCACTTTATTGCGTGATCGTGGCATTTTTCAAATAATGGTTTTCTGATTATGGTTCTAATGATGCAACTCGCAAGAAATAGTGCCGGTTATTTGTAGGGCAACATCTGTTGGACAGATTTCCTGCTCGTCTTGTCAACTATTTTGTCCTTGCGTAAATGACGCTTACGCTTTGGAGACTTTTTGGTAAGAAGATGTCCCCGGCTGGTTTTCTTATGCTTATATTTACCGGTACCGGTCTTCTTAAAACGTTTCTTGGCTCCACTATTGGATTTCATCTTGGGCATAAAATATACCTCCTTTGTAAATATACTTTGTTCGAAAGACCTCGAAGATATGAATTGCTGCACAGGTATTCAACCCCTTTCCCATACTATTGGCAGGAAAGGGGATTTTTAAAAGTCCTGTTCGCAGTTAACTGAAAACGTATCGCAACGAGCAATGAGCCCGGGGCTCAGTTATTTTTCTTCTCGGGAGAGATAATCATAATCATGCGGCGACCTTCCATCTTGGGCTTGGACTCAATTTTACCAACGTCATCCAGGTCATCCGCCAGGTTGTATAACAGTTCTTCCCCTTTTTCAGTATAAAGCATATCCCGACCGCGGAACTGGACAGTGGCTTTGACCTTGTTGCCGTCTTCTAGAAATTCGCGTGCGTGACGGGTTTTAAACTCAAGATCGTGGTCGTCGGTGTGCGGACGAAACCGCAGTTCCTTCAACTCCACGATATTTTGCTTCTTTTTCTGTTCTTTCTCTTTCTTCTTCTTTTCATACATATATTTGCCGAAGTCATACACTTTGCAAACCGGCGGATCTGCATCAGGAGCCACTTCGACAAGATCCATCTCATGCTCAAAGGCAATGTCGATCGCCGTTTCAATGTCGACGATGTCATGACTCTCATCGGGTTTTATCACCCGAACTTTTTCGTGATCAATTTCTTCGTTAACTCTGGGTTTGTCTTCTGCCACGTTGTAGGATTGGGTTTTATTGCTATTGATTATAGTGATGTTACTTATTTACGTATAAAAATCAGGATTGTTTCCCTGCAGTTTCAAATTCAGGCAATGTTTTGTTCCTGATCTCTTCCAGGATGCGATGTTCAAAATCGGTATAATCGAAGGTTCCGATGTCGCCTTCCTGGTGTCGGCGGACCGAAACGGTACCTTCGGATGCTTCGTCTCCACCTACTATTAACATATATGGGATCTTGCTCGTTTCAGCATCCCGTATTTTAGCACCAATTTGTTCGCTGCGAAGGTCGGTCTCAACTCGAATGCCTTGATCGCGAAGCGCATGGGCGCATTTTTCTGCATAATCGTTATAGTCGTCGGAAACGGCAATCACCTTGACTTGCACAGGAGCCAGCCAAACCGGGAAATTGCCGGCAAAATGCTCAATTAATATACTCATAAATCGTTCGAGAGACCCAAACGGAGCCCGGTGAATAATCACGGGTCGGTGCCGGTCATTATCGGCACCGACATAGGTCAAGTCAAATCGCTCCGGCATGACGTAGTCAACCTGAACGGTCCCCAGCTGCCATTTTCTTCCAATGGCATCCTTGATTATAAAGTCGATCTTGGGACCGTAAAAACTGGCTTCTCCATACGCTACATGATAGGAAAGGTTCTCTTCTTCGGCCACTTCTTGAATTTCTTGTTCAGCCCGATCCCAGTATTCGGTATTTCCACCGAATTTTTCTTCGTTTTCATCCCGAAACGACAGTCGAATGTCCACGGGCATGTCAAATATCTTGAACACATGCTGGGTCAAATCCAGGCAATCCTTGATCTCCTGCTTTAATTGATCCTGCGTGCAGTATATATGGGCATCATCCTGGGTAAAACCACGGACACGTGAGAGCCCATTGAGTTCGCCGGATTGCTCATACCGGTATACACTGCCGAATTCAGCCAATCGCAAGGGCAATTCCCGATAACTGCGCAATTCATGGTCGTATATTCGATGGTGATGCGGGCAGTTCATCGGTTTCAACAAATATTTCTGGTCTTCAACCTCCATCGGCGAAAATTGAGAATCCTGGTAATACGGGTAATGCCCGGAGGTTTTATACAACTTTATGTTCCCGATGTGCGGGGTAATTACCTCCTGGTAATCTCTTTTTTTCAATTCATCCCGCATAAATTCTTCAAGCGTTCGCCGCATGACGGTTCCCTTTGGCAACCATATCGGAAGCCCGCTGCCAACCATCTCGGAGTCGATCATATAGATGCCAAGCTGGGGCCCCAGTTTTTTGTGATCCCGCCGTTCGGCTTCTTTACGTTGTTCTATGTACTCTTCCAACAGTTTCTGTTTCGGGAATGAAATCCCGTAGATACGGGTCAGCTGCTTGCTGGTTTCATCCCCGCGCCAGTATGCGCCGGCCAGGTTGGTTAGCTTGATGGCTTTGACGCGACCGGTGTCCGGAATGTGCGGACCCCGGCAGAGATCGGTAAAGTGTCCCTGGTTGTAAAAGGTGATCTCTTCATCCTGGTCAAAATCCTCGATTAAATCGATCTTGTACTCATTGCCGACTTCGCGGTAGTAATTGAGGGCTTCTTGCCGGGTTGAGTGCGCTTTCTTGAATTCCGACTTCTTGCGGGCCATCTCCAAGCATTTTTCCTCGATCTCCTCAAGTTCTTCCTGCCCGATCTGTTTATCCCCGAAGTCGATATCGTAATAGAAACCTTCGTCGATCGGCGGACCGATTCCAAACTTGGCGTCTGGATACAGCTCTTCAACCGCCTCGGCCAGTATGTGGGCCGACGAGTGCCAGAACGTATATTTGCCGTCATCGCTGTCCCAGGTGTTAATCTGAATCTTCCCGTCTTTTTCGAGAGGGTGATCCAGGTCGTATATCTCCCCGTCAAGGGTAATGCTCAATGCCTCGCGGGCTAACCCTTTGGAGATCGACTCGGCAATTTCGTAACCGGTTGTTCCGGATTCATACTGCTTTTCGGATCCGTCCGGGAATTCAATGATAATCGTATCTTCAGCCATTCGAGCTAATCAAATATTTGTAGTTAAAATTGTACTCTTCTAATTTAACCAAAGGTAATGGTATAATTAATAACGAAATCATTCGCATAGGCCCTTTAAAGAACAGGCTGCATATGAAAAACGATAAACTGACAAATTTATCTTATCATAACACATAAAGAACAATAAAATATGCAATCTCAAGATTTTAAACAGTTTTTATATGTTTTAAGTCTTGAAAAGCGCGTCAACCATGTCTAAAATTAGTGATTTGAACGAAAAAGAGATCATCGAAAAGTATTTTAATCGCAGTAAAAATCTGCCCGATCAATGCCGCGGAATAGGGGATGATTGTGCAGCGTATAAATCGGATCCTGCGTCAGCAGAATGGCAGCTGGTGACGACCGATGCCCTGGTGGAAGGCACGCATTTTATAATGGATCGAATTGATCCCGGGGATTTGGGATATAAGTCGATAGCGGTTAATCTTTCCGATATTGCAGCTATGGGAGGGACGCCGACGGGAGCCTACATTTCCGTCGCCTTGCCGGATGAATTGCGTACGGGATGGATGGACAAGTTTTCAGATGGGATATTTGAAGTCTGTGACCGGTGGCAGATACCGGTGCTCGGGGGGGATACGATCGTAAGTTCCCATAAATTTTATATTTCGATGACCATAACCGGCCAGGTTTCGGATGCACGTATTCGATACAGAAAAGGGGCTGAAGAGGGAGATGTTATCTGTGTAACCGGTCCGCTGGGCGACTCGGCGGCCGGACTGCGAATAATCCTGGAAGTCGGCAGCGCGATGGACTCGCTCGACCGTACCGTCCGCAAGAGGCTGGTGCAGAAGCATTATCGTCCGCCGATAAACCTGGATTTGGGCAACTGGCTGGGCGACCGGGACGAAGTTAAAGCCTTGATGGATATTTCGGATGGCATCAGTTCGGATTTACCTGAGATGATGAAATACAATTCGTTGGGCGCCAACATTGTAAGGGAGGACATTCCGTTATCGGATGAGATAAAAGTATTTGAAGATCAAACTCCTTTTTCAGCTTTTTTACTGGCCGAAGACGGGGGAGAGGATTACCACTTGCTGTTGGCGGTCGATGCTTCGGGGGTCGATGCCCTGAAGCGAGACTTCGAGGCAGCGTTTGGTCGTCCGTTTAATACCATCGGGACGTTTACAGACCAGCATCGGGATCTGCTGATATTCCAGGAAGAGCAGCGAGTGCGGAAAAATCCGGCGAGTTTTCAGCAATTTGCAGGATAATTACTTTGCAGGGCGGTCCCGAATGATTAGTCGCTCAGGTACGGTCTCGTCGGCGGCACCCAGTTATGGTGCAGGACAGCTGATGCTTTTCATAGGTCCGGCCCAACGTTTGCTGGAGGCTTGTCACCGAAAGCAGGGAGCCAAAACCGAATATGCCGACTTCGTTCTTGTTTAGATAAATTTTCGATTGACTCATCCGGGGCATAGAAGAATTAAAATCTTGGTTTTTCTAGTAAACAAGAGAAAAAAAGAAAATTTTTTTGAAAAAATTTGTAAGGAATTGCGTCGAGGGGGATCTAACCTGTGTTGTTTACTTTAACATCGTAAAATAATTGCTGCTAAAAAATTGCAGTAAAGTGTAACAGTAGACACACAAATCAAGAATAAAAATATTGATCGACGTACTTAAAATTATCGAATTCAAGGCAAGAGAGGCCGCTCCGATAAGACGGGGGGATACTCCGTTCTGCGTGGATCCAAACCAAAAAAACTCTCAAATACAAAAATTACCAATGCAATTTATAAAGAAAACTACACTCTACGCCGCACTTCTACTCGCTTTTATCGGGTTCGGCCTGTCTCAACAAGCCCATGCCCAGCTGACGGTTCAGGCCACCGGCACCGTTTTGCAGCCACTGCAAATGACCGGAACTGATCTTAATTTCGGCAATAATATATTTCCCGGACTGGATAAAGGAGTCGACCGGACCGAATCCGGTGCCGCCCAGTTTGATATTAGTGGGGAGGCCGGCAAGGAGGTAACGGCAACTTTAACGTTGCCCAGTGAGATGTCGGACGGTAGCAACTCAATGTCAATAACATTTGGACCGACTGATGGGGGGCATGCGATGGCTTCTACAGATCAAGCTTCTGCGACCTCGTTTGACCCAAACAGCCCTTTAACAACTACGCTTGACGCTACTGACGGTAGTTTACATCTCTGGCTCGGCGGAACGGTAAGCCCGTCCTATAATCAACCGGCCGGCACGTACCAGGGCGATATTACTTTAGACATAGCATATACCGGTAATTAATCTGTATAGATCTTTGCTATGATCTCCGATCCCCGCCGGTCCATTTTTACCGGCGGGGATCGGTTATTTATAGATCATCCCCCGACAGTCAACACGCTTTGCTTCTTTTATCAAGGCCGGGCCTGTGTGCTGTCGATTCATCACTTAAAATCACTATTCGTTTATATGAAAAAGCTATTTACTATTCTTTTTTCTCTAATGTTGGGAATGGTTGCCGACACCCTGGCCCAGGTTCACGTGGCTCCGCCGGCGGTTTACCTTGATGAATCCCGTACCAGTGGACGCATTGAGGTGTTGAACTCGGGACATCGACCGGCTGAAATAACGATCGACCTCGGATACGGCTATCCTGAGAGCGATTCCAGCGGAAATATACGCATGAAATTGTTTGAGACGATTCCCGAAGACGCCCCGTCGGCGACTGACTGGATTCAGATTTATCCCTACCAATTCGAGCTCCAGGCCGGTATGCGGCAAACGGTACGTTTCGCTGTTTTTGCGCCCGACTCCATCGCACCGGGAGAATACTGGTCCCGTCCCATAGTGTCGGCTCGCATGATTCCTGAACGTCTGACATCCACGGACGATGAAGTGCAAGCCCGGCTGAATATCGTACAACGATCCATCCTCGCACTGAACTATCGTCAAGGCCCGGTTCACACGCAACCGGTAATGGATTCGCTGCAGGTTCGAAAAAAATCCGGGCAGCTTGAAGTGCAAACCTTTCTTAGACGCAAAGGAAATGCGGCTTGTCTGGGTAATTTGAAAGTATCGGTGGTCAGCCTTCGAGACCGGGAAAATACCCGTATAAAAAGTCGGGAGATTGCGGTTTATCGGCGACTGAGTCGGACCATTCGATTTCCTTTACAGGAGTTGACGCCGGGTCCGTATCGCGTGGAAGTTGAGGTGAATGGCAGGCGTGAGGGCCCTCATCCAGACGCCATTATTCCTTTTAAACCTGTTCGCCGGTCCACGGTAATTTCCTTATAACGGTTTCTAACGCATTGATACCAATGGCGAAATGGGGAAAAATTGTCTTTTTATTCATCGGCCTGTTCATGGTTTCGGCTTTTGCAATCGTCGCCCGGGATGATCCCGAATTTGAGAGTGGTCGCCATCCGATTATTGTAAATTTTCAGTTTGAACGGTGGCTGAAGAAGGATCTGTCGGCATTCAAGTGGGATAATAATATTTATATCCCCTTGGTAAAACTGTTTCGCCAGTTATCGGTTAAAATCGAATATGATCCCCGGCGAGAAAGGGTCGAGGGCTTTTTTATAACCCCTGAGCAATCCTACGTAATATCACTTGCACGAAATGTAGCCTCCCGGAAATCCAGGCGAATTCAGTTCAACCGGAATGACTACATAAAAAAAGAACGCGATCTATTTGTAAATATTCATCTGCTGAATGACTTGTTTGATCTTGGCTTGGACTTTAATCCGCAAACTATGAGCGTGCAGATGCAAAACACGCACGAATTTCCCTACCTGAAACGAATGAAAAGGCGGCGCGTCTTGAATAATCGGCTGAAAGAATCTCGTAAACGGGATTCTCTCCGGCACTATGCCGCTTCCTTACCCGTGCATAATGCTTTCTTCAATCCGGGCAGCATGAATTGGAATGTACAGGTGAGTCACCTCAGCAGCGACCGACTTTATTCGGCAGATATGACGCACAGCGGCGTGTTAGCGGGCGGTGATTATCAAGTTTACTCAGGGTGGTCAACTGCGAGTCAAAACTTTTCATTTCTGGATGGTAGATGGAGATGGGTCAACCTCTCCGGGATGGTCCGACAGGTTCAGGTCGGAACCTCGATTGATCGTCCGTACCAACCCATACACTCGCCGGGATATGAAGGACTGTATGTAACCAATAAATTGCCCGTTCGCTCCGGACCGTTCACGACCTATAAGATGCCCGCGAAAACTCCGATAAACCGGGATGTGGCCATATTCAGGAATCGCCGGATTATTAATTATTTGTCCAACGGAACAGAAGGTAAAAGAAATTATTCCGTTCCTCTGGGATACGGGAGTCATATGATACAAATGGATGTTCATGGTCCGCATGGCGAATTGCACCGGCAGAGAAGTTACTTTCAAATACCGGGAGCAATGATACCGCCGGGGGAGTGGCGTTATGAGTTGGCCGGCGGCCGAATGAGAAGAAGGCTCCCGGGAGGTCGGGGATATCCGTGGGGAGGTTTTGCAACGGGCGGATACGGATTAACCGAGGATGTAACGATAAGAGCCGGGGTGAATGCAAGTCTGGGGAGCGTTTCGCCGGATGGTTATTTGAATGTACTCTGGAATAGAAAAAAGGCGCATTATATAAATGGGTATATAAGCCGCAGCGGTACGCATGGAGTTTCCCTGCGTTATCGTCGGCCGGGGGAACTGAACTATCGAATGGAGTATGCCCTGGAAAGCCTGTATAGCAGAGAGCTGCCGGGCATGGGGATGCCAAACAGAAGAAGGATTCTGGCAGAGATTCAACAGACCTGGCAATGGAATTCGTTCCGCGCGAATGTGCTTTTATCGAATAGGATATCACAATTTAACGGGCGGAACCAGGGAGTCTTGAATTGGATGAATCGCTTGCAGTGGAAAAACTTCCACGTTGGCTTGGAACCCCGTTGGAGATATCGATTCAATAGTGGGGGAACTCATAGTGTTGATTTTCAATCCCGGGTCACGGCGGGTGTTACGCTTTTTAAAAACTACCAAACGCGTCTTGAGGCACGGTGGTCGCATAAAAGAAACCGCTTGTACCGGATAAAGGGGAATGTACACAAACGATTAAATCGGAGCTGGCAGGTATCGATGGGGGGAACGTGGGATAAACGTGCAGGAGGGATGTTTACCACGTCGGTTCGACTGGATTTATCCTTTATTCGAGGTCATTCCAGGTTTAGTGCTGCGAACCGTCAACTGCACCTGCGACAGCAACTCGGCGGCACGCTGCGATTGACCCCGGGCAGCCATAACATTCGGGCTTCCAGCCGACCGTGGAACGAGCAGGGAAAGATTGTCATGAAGCCATACCTGGACCTGAATGCAGATGGTTTAAAGGACGAGAAGGATCCCTGGTTAGATAAGAAGGAGGTGGGTTTAAAGGTCAATCCCCATACCTCATATGCAATGGGAGTGCAACAACCATCATTATATCGATCATATACGCCCGGAATGGTGAAGGTTCAATCAAGCCCTTTTTCCAGCTACCAGGTACCCGACCGCTATAAGGTCGTTAAGGTTTATCCATTTCCATACGTGACAAATATAGTTCCTACCCCGGTGCAGGCACAGAAATCGATTTCGGGTCAGGTACATGTTTCACCGGATATTGATGAAAAGCAAGCGACGGATAGTTGGCAGGTTGTTGTAAAATATCTTAATAGTTCTTCCTCCGATACGCTGCAAACATTGCCGAGCGGACGGTTTTTTCACGCTTTGAAGACCGGAGAATACAAGATAGAGTTGACCTCTGAACAGCTCGAGAGGCATGAGGTGGTATCCTGTCCCTCGCATTACCGTATCCGTGTGAGAGCAAAATCGGATCGGCGGCGTCTGAATGACCTGAAATTTTCCATAAAGTCCGTTAATGATGGTACGCGTAGGGATCAGCCTCCCAGCCAGCTTTCAAAGTAGTGGCAGTCAAACCCGATCGCGTGCATCATATCGACTACGGCCTCGCCGAAGAAAAGCAGGGAGTCGACCGAAGTAGGGTCGAATCTGTTTAAAAGACTCAGCAAGCCCGCAAATACGATAAAACCGAAAAAACTCAAGCTTGCACGCCAGAATATTAATCTACCTTCCCATTTTCCCAATAATACAGAAATTATGACCACCGCAATCAAAATAGCGAAGATACCACTTTGCTGCATGGATAGAAGGGGGGGAGTAACCACGGTGGCTGACAGAATGCCGCCTACAAACGTTGATAGCGGAGCCAGCGCTTGGTCGATGCGGCCCAACACGGTTAAAAACGTTACGAGCAATACAGCTCCCGTTATGATAGCTGGTAAACACATGGCAATTGGCATTTGGTGATTGTTTCCTATATACAAGAGGGCCCAATTGCCTACATGTTACACTATTTTAACCAGATTATTAAAATTTTTTAATATTAAATTTTTGATATCTATCAAATGCATCGAGCCAGCTTTATTTTTCTCATGTCCACAGCGAGTAGGCCGGATTATTGAACAGAACCGGTAAAACCCAATAGAATACTTTAGAAACTATTCTTCCTGGTAATCAGGATTGGGCTTTGGCATCTTGGCGTCAACGCTTTTGCGCCAAGCTTCCAGTTGATGTAAAAGTGTTCGAGCTTTCTGGGGATATTTATCCGCCAGGTTGTTGGTCTCGCCCGGATCTTCTTCCAGGTTATACAGTTCCAGCCGGTCGTCTTCCAGGAACTGTATAAGTTTCATGTTGCCTTTTCGAATGGCTGAGGATGGCGTACTGCCGGCCCAGGAATAGTGAGGATAGTGCCAATATAAAGTATTGCGGTCCGGCGATTTGCCCTCCGATATAACCGGTTTCAGAGAAATGCCATCGCCGGGGTAGTCCTCGTGCAGCGAGATGCCGGCATAATCCAGCATGGTCGGCAGGAAGTCGGTGCTGAATACCATTTCGCGGTTTGGTTCATCCCGGGTTGGGACCCCATAGCCCGAGGCGATAAACGGTACGCGAATGCCGCCTTCGTAGAGCCATCCCTTGTCCTTTCGAAAGGGTCCGGTACTGCCGCCGGGTTTTTCGGATCCCCCGTTATCAGAAAAGAAGATGATCTGGGTATTGTCCGCAATCCCCAGTTCGCTGAGCTTTTGACGTATCCGACCCACCGCTGTATCGACCCCTTCGACCATGGCCGCATATTCGGGATTATAACCGGGTATTTTCTCCTTTTTCTTTCGGTACTTTTCCACCAGATCCGGCTTGCCGCCAATGGGATTATGAACGGAATAAAACGGCAGGTAGAGGAAAAAAGGATCGTCTTGTTGAGCTTCAACAAAATCGAGTGCGTTTCGAGTCAGAAAGTCCGTGAGATATTCTCCTTCTTCCGCACTTTCGAATCCCAGCTTGTAGGGAGCGAACATGCTGGAGTGATTGCCGTAAGGGCCGCCGTGAATAGAGGTATCAAATCCACAGGGACCCGGAGCATGCTCGTCTTCGCCCAGGTGCCACTTGCCAAAGATTGCAGAGGAATATCCCCGGGGTTGCAGGGCTTCGGCCACGGTGGTGACTTCCGGTGCGATGCCCCCGGGAAGCTCGGGTTGAAGCAGTTTTGTTTTTTGAAATCGCTTATAGTTGCTGTTGCCCGGCAGATACTGGGTAATGCCCACACGAGCGGGATATTGTCCCGTTAGAATACTGGCGCGGGTGGGCGAACAATTGGGAGCGGCGGCATAGGCTTGCGTAAAGCGAATGCCATCCGACGCCATCTGATCGATATGGGGAGTTTCATTAAAGGGATTGCCGTAACACCCAAGATCCCCGTATCCCATATCATCCAGCAAAATAAAAATAAAATTGGGCTGATTGCGGTTTGTGAAGTTCGACCAGCCGGGATAAAACAGGGCAGATGCGGTTCCCATTCCCAGTTTCTTGAGAAAATCTCTTCGATTCTGCTTCATGGAGATAAAGGTGAATAATTGTACTTATTAATTTGTTTTTGCAGTCAGGAGACAGTCTGTATTAATCGATCAGTCCAGTTGCCGCGATATGATCGTATTTAACAATCTGATATCAAGCCTGGCTCAATAAGGTAACAGTAAATTATAATACTTAGTTGCTTCTTTTAAAATAGGGAATCCCGTTTCATGAATTTGTATAATGACCAACCAGGTGTAATTAGAAAAATACCGATTGCATAAAATAATACCCCATAAGAGCAACGGTAATGAATTTGAGTAAGGTTCCTGCCAGAAATCCAATAAAGGAGCCCAGTGCCGACTTCAAAGCCTGGTCCGATGTTTGTCCGCCGATAATTTCACCGGCAAAGGCCCCGAGAAGGGGACCAATAACGATACCGAAAGGCGGGAAAAATAATATACCAACCAGCAGTCCTGCCACACATCCTCCGATTCCAAAGCGCGTTCCACCAAATCGTTTTGTTCCCAGGGCGGGAATAATATTTTCAATCATCACTACTGCCATCGTCACGCCGGCCCAAATAATCAAAAAGCGGGTACTAAAGGGATAGCCAGCCGTAAAATGATGAAGCAGAAGGGCCGCATAGGCCAGGGGCGGCCCCGGAATGAACGGCAGAAATGAACCCACTAATCCCAGGAGTAACAACAAAAGACCACATGCAAGCCATAGGGTTTCCAAAGTATCAATAGGTTACTAGTGAATGCTGGATTCGCCCAATATTTGCAGGGACCGTTGAAAAACCGGGCGGCGGTTCTGAAGTATTAAGTTTTTCGGTAAATAGATGAAACATATATTAACGTTGACAGACATTTATTATGGTCTGTAGACAGCTAATCGAACTCAAAAGAGAAAAACTTTCGAACGAGGAACCGCCGCCCGGTTTTGAAAGACCTCTTGTAACTTTGTATTAATCTTGACTGTATTTAATAATTTACATAATTATATAGGGGAGGGTGAGATGCAAATGTTATAGGTTTTGGACCGTACCGGTATAATGCATAGAATAAAAAATATGAAAGTTTTCAGTTTTAAGTAATAATAAAGAATATACGTTTGTGAAGAGAGGTTCGCTTTAATCAAATTTATCAACAAGAGCTCATATGTTCTTTTTACTGGAAGATTCAACAAATTTAAGAGAAGCGTCAGTTACCTATGTTAGTGAGCGCTTGGCTAGCCAGCTAAATATAAAGAAGAAGCAGCTAAAAAATTCGCTGCCACAACTATTGAAGCATGGTATCGACGAGGATAAATGGAAAAGTTTGCAGGGGAAGTGGCGAAATAAAGAGTCGATACGATTCAATACCTCTATTACCCCTCCCGGCAGTGCGGGAAGCAAATTGGATATTAGGCTGACGCCTGTTAAGAAGCAAGAGGATCAAAAGTGGATGTGGGAAGGAGAATGCTACAACCCCGTCGACGGACCTTCGGCTGATCCACGTGAATTGACCAACATACTATTTGAACAATTATTTGATAATTTGCCTAGTGCGGCTGTCTTGCTGGATTTTGAAACGAATCGGGTACGGATGTTTCCGAGATAAAAAAGATAGAAAATCAACTTCGGGAAGCTAATCAGGATAAAAAAGTACTGTTGGAAGAGATTCACCATCGGGTTAAAAATAACCTGGCCCATATTTCCGGGATTCTGGAATTGCAATCCTATAATACTCAAAGCGAAGAGGCATATACCGTTTTGCAGGATAGTCAGTCAAGAGTGCAATCGATTGCCATGATACATGATCAGTTATATCAGCACGAGTCGTTTAAAAAGGTTCGAGTGGACCAGTACATTGAACGTCTGACAAAAACTATCGAGAGAACGTGGGAAACAGATGATACAGATATTGATTACCATCTCGAAGCAGATCCCATTTCTCTTCCTGTCAAAGAGGCTGTGCCCTGTGGTTCATTGATCAATGAATTAATCACCAATGCCACCAAACATGCTTTTAAGGAGAAACAAAAAGGTAACATATGGATAGAACTACGAAAAGTTGACCAGATGGTAAAACTTCGGGTTGAAGATGATGGATCAGGACTGCCGGACGATTTTTCCATCGAATCGGAAGATACACTGGGAGTTAACTTGATTAATAATTTTGCACGACAGCTGGATGGGGAGCTTTCCTATGAGACGGGGGATGGAACATCTTTTACGGTTTTATTTAATCATCCGGTAGAGGTGGAAAATTAATTAAAAAATTCTATATTAAAGGTGCAGGTTATAATAAGAGTCGGGGAGAGAGGGCACGTCAAAATATAACCTAATATACTGCTGAGGGAGAGGAGGCAGTGATGAAGTTTTATGTTAAACATGTAGAGGCGGATTTCAGATCTGACAAAACTTCCGAGGATCAGCAAAACTCGTCAGACTACGAGAAGGAGAAGGAAGTTGAAGTTCAGGCTGATAATGAAAAAGGTGCAGCCGTGAAGTATGCTGCCTCCCATGAACTGAGACATGGGGATCTGATAAAAGTGCGGGTCGCTAATATCACGGCGGTTTATATGGTCTTTTCAAATATTGATAATCGTAGTCCCTGTGTCCGCCAGGTACGCATTATAAATGAAGCTCCTGCTAAAGAAACGGAATCCGCGGATCAAAAAATATCCAGGCCGGATCCCCCGAAAAACGGTTTTAAACACCACCAATTCAACAAATTAAGGTACTTTGTATCTCCCGACCGGGATCGAAAGTTTAAAAAAGTGGATGCTACCAGTAACCGGGAAGCAGTGAGAAAGTATCTTGCATCAAAAGATTTGGATGAAGGCAAGATTATTACGGTTGAAGGGAGGTTTAAGGGAAATGTAATTACCAAGGAAACCTTTCGGGTCGTAAAAGACGAAGCCACGATGGATGTCGGACTGTCGAGTTTATTTCAGAGTAATAAATTGGACTACTATACGATGTATGAGGCCGGCAACTATACGAAGCAGATAAGAGCTGAAAGCAGCTACCGGGCCGTCCGAAAATTCTCGCTGGAACTCAAGCTCAACCAGGGGGAAGAAGTAATCGTGCTGGGTAAGTTCGAAGACGAGGATCTCATTAGCAAAATCTATAAAGTGGAAGTGATCAACAACGGCTACACCATTTTCAAAGGCCTTCAATCTTCTGGTTGACTATCTGCTTACTATTTGAGAAGAGTTATTTTTCCTGCTGTACTCATTTAAAAATGTTTTCCGAGGAACGGTGAGCTTATCCTTATGCCGGATGTAAGAATAAATGCTTCAAGAGAATTTCGCCTATGAAAGGGTAGTCATTTATCTCGAAGTTCCTCGATCGCTTTTAGAAGCAATTTCGTACTTCCCCGCGTGATTCGGTTATTGACGGCTTGAGGAGTAATGCCAAGATGTTCCGCCAGCATTTTTTGGTTTAAATCATATTCGATCAATAATTTCTTGACCTTGCGACCTTTTGGATGTAGCATAATAGTTGTTATTTATATTGATAAGTAAATTTATAACGTGCAACTGTTCCGGTTAGTGTGGGATATTTTCATAACTGGCCATCTGACTATGCCCTTCCCATTAAGTTAGAATCCCAGTATAGGCACCTCATATTTCAGATTTGTTTAGATATTTATAAGAGGTCGTTGAAAAACCGGGCGGCGGTTCCGAAGCATTAAAATTTTCTGGGTATAAGCCTGAAATAACTGTTGAAGTGTTTATGGCAATCAGTTGTTAGCTGCCAATTAACGAAGAAAAGTTTCCGAGCAAGGAACCGCCGCCCGGTTTTTCAACGACCTCTTATAAATCGGATTAACACAGCTGGTTCACTTTCTTGCGGGCTGTCCCAGGTTGGACGCTTCAATATTAATCCAATATTTCCATTTCAGCTATATCCAGGTAAAGGGCCCAATAGTTGGTTGTGATTTCCTCATGTTCAAGAATTTGAATAAATAGCAGTACATCGCTGGTCAACTCATATAAACCATTTGAAAAATTGAATTCAATGGTATAATACTGGTACCCTTTAATCTCTCTGTATTTGTTTTCTTTATACCACTTATGCTTCCTTTCTTTGGAAGACCGAATGTATTTTGATGGTTTGTGGACATACCCTGTCAGGGACTCATTTTTGGCGTATTCTTGCTGTATGGACTTCTTTAGTTTTTTCTGGGAAGCTAACTTTTTATACATATGACAAGGGAAACGCAAACACTTATCTATAAAGTCTTTTTTAATACTCTCTTCGTCCGGAAATTTAAACCGTAGAAATTTTCCCTGAATAGCCGGCGGACTCTTTCCGTGATTGAAAACTTCGGTTTTAGATGGGCGTAGTGTTAAGCTGGACATGACATGGAAACTTGAGAGTTAATACAATTTATTGAAGGGCCAGTATGATTAATAAAATAAATTTCAAATCTTAGTTTGGTTATAAAATTAATATTTTATCCTTCTCTGTCGTTACATTATTCACTTCATATTTTATTGATTTTACAGATGGTATTAATTACGGACTCTCAGTTTTGCCCAAAAATGCGGGCAGATTATCCAAACCCTCCTTCGGGAAAGGGCGGCATCAGGTAGTTCGTCGGAGAGTTTGAAAAGGATGAACGAAATATGGAAAGGGAGGCCATTAGTTGCGATAGGGCAGTCCCGTTCTGTTGGACCTGTTGGTCCCTTTAAACCGAAGGGTAAAAGATTATTGGAATACACTCATATTTTTCACATAATCCAAGCACGTTGGTCACGAAAATAATGGTCTTTGCATGTAAGGGTTGGTTTGATAATGGCTGCTTTCAATAAAGATAATACAGATAATCTGGACCGCGTCCAGAAGCTGCATGAATATGAGAGAGTAGTTCCAAGTTTTGAGCAATCCTTCGGACGGATTATAAATATTATGGCGGACTTACTCGATGCTTCGTACGTTGGATTGCATTTCGTGGAACAAAACAAATCGAAAGTTAAAGCAAAGTCGGGCATTGATTTCGATAGTAAGGACCAGCCATGTGATGTATGTTGGCTCGCGTTACAATCGGGTGATCCTTTAATTGTGGGAGATCTCACCAGTGAATTGGCTGACAATCATACATCTACCCTCACCGACAATACTCCTTTTCGGGCTTGTCTCGGATCACCCTTAATATCTCCAGAAGGTTTAACGGTCGGAATCCTATGTGTAATGGATCGTAAACCGAATAAGTTCGATGAACAGCATAAAAAACATGTCCGGGAATTTTCCGACGAAATTATCGATAAACTTGAATTATTTCGACGTTTATACGAGTACGAGAGCCATTCCCCCATTGAAGTGGACCGACTCAAGGAAATTCACCATCGCTTAAAGAATAATCTGAATTTGATCACGGGCTTGATTGACCTTGAGTTGATGCGTATTAAAGATTCCAGTTTTTCTAAAGTATTGGTGGATATTCAAAAACGAATTCAATCCGTGGCCACCTTGCATCGTCATTTGTACGAGGGGAAATGGGGCGACCGAATCTGGTTGAAATCATATATAAATGAGCTCATTGAGGATATTATCGAGGGATTAGCTGAGAGTGAGACTTCCGTAGATTATCAGGTGACGGGTGATCAGCTGCAATTTCCTCATCAAAGAGCCATTTATATGGGTTTGATGGTCAATGAACTGTTGACCAATACCTTGAAATATGCTTTTCCCGATAAGAAAAATGGAAAAATTGTAATAGATATATCTCGGAATAATCAGTACGGAACCATGCATTATTACGATAATGGATTGGGATTGCCCGAAGATTTCAACATCGATCAGGGGGGCTCATTGGGCATGGCGATTATTCAGAATTCGGTAGCCCAACTCGAGGGTAGTATAGAATTCTACAACGATAATGGGGTAAATTTTCGAATATCGTTTCCACTCAAGTAATTAGAATAGAGGAGAGGAGCAGCGAAAAAGAAAGCCGATAACCGCCTATTGCAGGCAATTATCGGACTTTGTTTAACCTATATTTAACCGAAAAATCGGAGAATTCCGGCCTGTTGCCAAAAGGAGGGAAGTATTGTGGGTGACACTGGATTCGAACCAGTGACCTCTACCGTGTCGGGGTAGCGCTCTAAACCAACTGAGCTAGTCACCCGAATTTTCTCATCAAGAGCCTCCAATATACTAATAAAATATCTGCCTTGGCAAAGAGAATTTCCATGAAAAGCTAACGTTAGCAGCCTGTCCGGAAAACCCGGTTATAATTCTGCTATTTAATTTGTAAATTTTCCGGTTGAAGATAAATCTAACCACGATACAGAATGACTGATCGCCGATCTATACGAGAGATTGTACTGCAAGGGTTGTACGCCTCAGAACTCAGCGGGGCTAAAGCTAAACATATCCTTGACACCGTCATCTATTCCAAATTAAACGGAAATGACGAAGGGGTATCGTTTGCTGAATCACTTTTCCTGAAAACCGTCCGCTATCAGTCCGAGTTGGATGAGATAATTCAACAGCATATCAAAAACTGGAAGATAGAGCGGCTGGCCACGATAGATAAAATGATCTTGAGAATGGCCATTTGCGAGTTTATGCATTTCGAGGAGATTCCCACCAAGGTAACCATTAACGAGGCTATTGAGATTGCTAAAAAGTATTCCACCCAGAAGTCGGACAAATTTGTTAACGGCATCCTCGACGCCGCCCTGAAAAGCCTTGACAAACAGGGAGATATTCATAAAACGGGTCGGGGATTGATCAGTTCATCCCAGTAGATCTGCCACTTTAACATAAAAATTATTCGTAAACGTGTCTGACGCTGAATCCCTAATTGCTATTGGCGATGTGCATGGTTGTGCACGAAGCCTGGAAGCCTTGCTGGAGAAACTTGCCTCCTATAGTGACCGCAAATTTGTTTTTATAGGGGATTACATTGATCGCGGACCCGACAGCCGATCGGTGGTTGAGTTGCTCCTGGAATTTAGGAAAAACCATGACACGATTTTTCTGCGTGGCAATCACGAGCAGCTATTGCTGGATTCCATCGAGGAAAATGATTATCAACTCTGGCTGATGAATGGGGGAGACACTACCCTCAACTCGTATGATGCCGATTATCCCAATCCCGCCATACCGGCGGCTCATATGCAGTTTTACCGTGACACTCGTTTGTACTATGAAACCGATGATTATTTCTTTGTCCATGCGGGAATACCGGCTGATCAAACAGTGAAAGAAGCCAAAAATCGGGAAGAGGCAGCCTATCACTTTCTGTGGGATCGTTCTCATCTGAATGCCCTGGAAACCGTCTGGGAGAAAACGGTGGTATTTGGTCATACGCCGCGTTCACAGCCAATAGTGAAGGATCACATGCTGGGTATTGATACCGGCTGCGTCTTCAAGTCCCTGGGATACGGAAAACTGACGGCGGCTCTTCTACCCGAAGAAGAATTTTTGAAGCAAATATGTCTCGATTGAACGGTGGTTAATAATATTTAAACATTGTCTTTATGAGCTTACAGTGTGGTATCGTAGGATTGCCGAACGTAGGAAAGTCAACGTTGTTTAATGCCCTGAGCAATGCCGGAGCTGAAGCCGAGAACTTTCCTTTCTGCACGATTGATCCCAATGTCGGGGTAGTGCCGGTGCCCGACGAACGGTTGGACCGGATGTTCGGGATGGTCGATTCCAATGAAAAGATTCCGACCTCCATCGAGTTCGTTGACATTGCCGGATTGGTAAAAGGGGCCTCGGAGGGGAAAGGAAAAGGGAATGCCTTTCTATCTCACATTCGCGAAACAGATCTGATTATCCATGTAGTTCGGTGTTTTGATGACGATAACGTTGCTCATGTGGAGGGAGATATCAATCCCATACGCGATATTCATATCATCGAGGACGAACTTATTTTGAAAGATCTGGAAACGATCGAGAAACGTGAACATAATCTGGCCAAAGAGGTGAAAGGGGGCGACCGGGTAGCAAAAGACCATCTAAAGGTGATTAAACGTTTGAAGGAACATATTGAAAATGGGAATGCCGCCCGATCATTTGATGCGGATGAAGATGAACGGGAGGCTTATGACGACCTGTTTCTACTTTCCGACAAGCCGGTCTTATATGCATGCAATGTTGATGATGATTCGCTGCCCGGGGGTAATGAGTATGTGGAGCAGGTGAGAGAGTACGCCGAGCAGCTTGGAGACGAAACCGTGGTCTTTTGCGCAAAGCTGGAGGAGGAACTGGCTCAGCTGGATCCGGAGGAGCAAGCCCTGTTCCTGGAGGACCTCGGAATCGAAAGTTCGGGATTGGACCGACTGATCAAGGCCGCTTATGCCGAATTAAATCTGATTACCTTTTTTACCTACAATGAAAAAGAGGCGCGGGCCTGGACGCTGGAGCGCGGATCAACCGCTCCTGAAGCAGCGGGACAAATTCACACCGATTTTCAAAGGGGATTTATTAAAGCCGAAGTGGTCTCGTACGAAACATTTAAGGAGTTGGGATCGGGGCATGCCGTTAGAAAAGCCGGTAAAATGCGCCAGGAGGGCAAAGACTATATAGTCAAAGACGGCGATATCATCTTGTTCAAGTTTAACGTCTAGGCGAATCTGACTCGGGGGATTCAAGCGAATCGTTCGGCATTTGAAGAGAATCAGCGGAAAATGAGGTGGTGTCGGCGATTGCCGTAATATTGACTGAATCGGACGGGGTATGTCGGGGTCGTATTTGGTCATGTACCACCCAGGCACCGGGGAATTTAGATTTTAAGAGACGAGTATAGCGTATAGCATGATCCCGTTGCTGGAAGTCGCCAACGTGGACGCGATAATAAGGTTGACGGAAAAAAGGATAGACCTTCGGTCGATAGCTCGTGGGATGATTTTTTAACCATCGTAGAAATCGAGCCTCGGTTGAATCCGACAAAGACTTGTTGCGCGTAGATATCAACTGTATTCGATACCCCCGGTAATCCGTCCCGTCGTCCTGTTTGTCAAATTGTGTTTTTTGGAATATATCGGGATAATCATGCCGCTGACTTGTATAGAGATCGTTCAATGCACTCCGGTATTGAGAGAGCTGGTCACTTACCGGGCTCACTTCGGAGGCATCCCCTTTTACTCCCCGATCTCCTTTTTTTCTTTTATCAATTGCCGACTTTTCTGCAACTTTACAGGATACGCCTCCCACAAAGAGAAGGATACATACCCAAACCATCCGATATGCTATACTTTTCTTCATCATTACAATAAAATGCGATATAGATATGATCTTTTTGAGTACAGTAAGATAATGCAGATTCATTGACAGAGACAAATTTACAATCATTAATATTGTTTAATTTATCGGTTTAATAAAGAAACTTACTTGATATCGGGATGTAAATTTCAATATTTACCAATGCTGGTTTTTCATTAGCAGTAAAGAAGTGGGGCTGTTTACTAGCATTGGGTAGCCATCATAAACTTAAATGCAGGGGCAATGCCTATGAGGGAGCGTGGCACGCGTCAGTTAATTCAACAACTGGTATCGTCAGAAGCCGGTAAGCGAGAGCTTTCGCAATGCGTTCAAATGTTCAATCGCATTGCGATGGGATATTTAAAGCGTAAGATTGCCAATGGTACGCTTACGCTCAACCGTATTCAGCTTAAACTGGAGGATTTTGCCTGGGATTGTGTTGCGGGCTTGTTTGAAAGGGACAAAAAGGGAGCTTATGTACAATTGCAGAGTTATTTTGAGGACTATGATCTAACAAATATGTCGGATCAAGAGGTGTTTTCCG
The DNA here is from genome assembly GCA_913057825.1 of uncultured Balneolaceae bacterium. Taxonomy (GTDB): domain Bacteria; phylum Bacteroidota; class Rhodothermia; order Balneolales; family Balneolaceae; genus CAJXOW01. Next base: position 21,813 of record CAJXOW010000041.1, read on the forward strand.
CCTGCCGCCGATTGGTATTCAGTAAGGTGAATGACGGCATATTTCGCAACTTTCGCCGTATTGATCCCGCTCTCGGTAAAATTATCCGAAATCTGAAGCTGGCTATCAAGAAAAATTCTTTCGTTACCCTGGAGAGTGAAAAGGATATGAGCAGGGTGATCTTCAAGGAAGAGATCTCCGATTCAAAACCCTTAATGCCTGTTGAAATATTGCGGATTCGGTTAACCCAGCGACTTGAAGCTACTATGTTCATCAGCGAATCGCTGGAAGTCATCCACACCATTATGAATGGGCAAGACTGGTACCGGTCGGAGTATCCCCTTGTGGAGCTGAGCAAAATTCTCAGATATGCGTATACGCAACTCCACGACAATGCGGAAGGGGACCGGCAAACGGTATATCAGAACAACCCGCTTTATGAAAAGAATATGCAGGAATTTATCCGCAACAGTATCGATAAGGTGCAATCCGATATGTACAATACTTATGTAGAAAAGGATAAATTAGACAAGCAAACCTTCGAACTTTACTTTGAATGTATTGAGGATATCCTCTTTGATTTCTTTGTGGAGGAGGGAAAAACAAGTACTTATTTTGAACACCTGCAGGGATATTTAGATCAAATATCAAGAGATACTTATCGTGAACAACATCGGGGTTATCTGGAATACCTGGTTAAAAAGGCTCGGTCTGATCTGCTGCACAAACTAAAAAAAGAGTTTTAATTTTTAGAAGGAAGTATATATTGTCAGGAATTAGTAGTGTTAGTTATTTTTCAATCACATCAAATTCCTGTGCAACACCTGGCCGAGCATATCATCGAGCGGTTTTTAAGAGACGATACCCTGAAAGCGTCTAAACGACGTGCTGTTAAGGCCCACCTGTCTGAATGTACGGAATGCCGCCAAATATTTGATTGGCTCCATGCATTTTATGAGAAATTAGACGAATTGGAGATAGAAAAAAAGGATTGGATTCATTTAGAGGAAAAGCAAAAAACAACCCATAAACTAATTCCTTTTGAACCTGAATCCGACGTTGCAGGTCCATTTCACTCTACTATGGTGTTGGCCGCACAGTCGGAGCGACCTCAGCATCGGTTTGACCATATTGCAACCCTGTATTCGCGTAATCAAGACATTTTAGTTCGAATTCTGTATGATCACGAAAAAGAATGCTACGAGCTTTATCTCATAATGAATAATGCCGGACAGCAGGGATTGGTGTTGGTTACCCTGCCGTATTATCAAAAAAATCTTGTGACGAACGAGAAAGGCAGAGTCAATTTCCGTTTGCAGCGCAACCGGGAAACAGACCGGTGGAAGGATGTTCAGGGCATTCTCAGGAGTCCGCTTTCATATTGCAGGCTTCACAAAGGTGATATCGATGCTGTGAAACCTGTCAAGGGCATCACCAAACAAGAAGGGGATTACACGTTTTTCCTGCGCTCAACGTCGAGTAATCAAAAAATTGAAATCGAAGTGAGAGACGAAAGGCTTTCGCCAAATAATTTAAGCAAACTGCTTGTCAAAGATTCACAGGGCGAAAGCAGCATATTTGAACTGAATAACAACAGAATTCAATTGGGTCGAGCAAAGTTGAAGGAAAAAGTACCGTTCACCCTTGCGGTATATGAATGAAAAATGGAATTTGTCGAACTCCCCGGGGACTTTTCGTGACACCCGCCGGAAGCTTTCAGTCCCCAATAATGGCATTAGCCCGGATTCCACTTTTGCATTCCGCAGCACGATTACGAGAAAAGAGGATATTAATTCATTTATAAATCCCGAAAGTATCGTTTGCCGCGTATATAATACTGCCATACCAGGCTGAAAGGAGCCATAATGTTGGGATCTTCTTCGATCGAGCGACTTGCCAGCAGTTGCTTGCGTTTGGCATTCGTTCGATTGAACATCTTTAAAAATTTAAAATATGCTTTAATTAAAGCTCCTAACTCTTTGAACCTCAACGTAAAAATAAAATAGAAAAATGTAACCACATCGAGAAGTAAGCGTACCGCAAAACGTTTACCGAGCGTCTGCGAGCTAAGGTTTTTCCAGAGTAGCACCAGGTTATTACGAAAATTGTAATAGGTTTTTCGGGGGGAATTCATCGGCAGCGAACCGCCCCCCACATGGTAAACGGTGCTCTGTGGACAATAAACGATGCGGTAGTTTTTATTCAGCAATTTCCAACACATGTCAATTTCTTCCATGTGGAACTCAAAATCCTCGTCAAACCCGCCGCACCATTCAAAGCGTTCCCGGCGAATGGCGAGGGCTGCACCGCTGGCCCAAAAGATGTCGCTGAATGAGTTATACTGGTATTCATCTTTTTCAATGGTATCAAAAATGCGGCCGCGACAGTAAGGATAACCGTACTTGTCCAGGAATCCCCCTGCAGCTCCGGCATATTCAAAATAGTCGGGTTCTTCGTAGGAGAGCATTTTAGGTTGCGCAGCGGCAATTTTATCGTCCATTTCAAAACAGTTTCGCAGTTCTGTCAGCCACTGTGGATCGACTTCGACATCATTATTCAAAAACACCAGTATATCCCCGTCTGCATGTCGAGCTCCCCGGTTGTTACCTCCGCAATATCCATAATTTTTATCCAGGCTGGCTACTTTCACCTCGGGATAGTTTTCATGAATCCAGGACGCTGACCCATCTGTTGAGGCATTGTCAGCCACGATGATCTCAAAATCGGTATAATCGGTGCCCACAACCGAAGGCAGGAACTTTTTAAGATACTCCAGGGCGTTCCAGGAAACGACTATAACACTAAATCGCATGGTTTTCACATTGAAATGACATAAAAAACTAGCATAGTCCGGTTATAAATTTGTACCATGATAAGAGTTCAATTAATTTCTTCCAAAAGAATTGAAATTGCGGTACCGAATAATGTTATTGCTTCTATATGATTAAAGTAGGTTTAATTGCTGACACCCACGGATACCTTGATCCCCAGGTCAATAATTATTTTGAAGACCGGGATGAAATCTGGCATGCGGGCGATTTTGGTAATTGGTCGGTAGCGGAACGATTGCAGAAAATCGCACCGGTGACCGGGGTTTATGGGAATGTGGACGGTCCTGATCTTCGTAATGAGTATCCGCAGCATCAACGCTTCGAAAGAGAAGGCTTACGCGTTTGGATGACTCATATCGGGGGCACCCCGGGTCGATATGCTCTGCCGATCCGGGAAGAGATGGAAAAAGATCCCCCCGAACTATTTATTTGTGGTCATTCCCATATTCTCAAGATTGCCAGAGATCCCGAACTGGATAAGATGATCTTCATGAATCCCGGGGCCGCGGGAAAATACGGGTTTCAAGTTTACAGAACTTGCGTGCGATTTAATGTATATGAGGGCAACGTTCACGATGTCGAAGTCATCAACCTGGGCAAACAGGGGTCTTGAAGAAATAGAACCGGAGTGGTCGGCAGTTAAGCGATAGAGTAGCACAGCCTTTCGGTCTCAATACATCAATTTCGTTTACTCAAGCGGGTCACTGCCTCAATATGATAGGTCTGGGGAAACATGTCGACCGGCTGGACTTCTTCAACCTGGTAAACTTCTTTCAATTCTTTCAGGTCACGGGCCATGGTTGATGGATTACAGCTCACATACACCAATTTTTCCAGTTCCAGCTCTTTCAGGTAGCTGACCACATCGGGGTGCATGCCGGCCCGGGGCGGGTCGGTAATCAGGCAATCCGGGGTTCCGAATTTTTCTACGAATTCGGGATCGAACGTATCTTTCATATCCCCCTCAACAAATGATATATTCTCCACTTCGTTGTCTTTTGCATTTTGACGGGCATTATCAACCGCGACCGTTTCAGACTCTATACCCACCACTTTTCCGGCATGTGAACTCATATATATTCCGAGCGTACCCACCCCGCAATACAGGTCGAATAATACTTCGTCGGCCGACAAATCAGCGTATTGAAGGGCTACGCCATAAAGCTTTTCGGCTTGACGTGTATTCGTTTGAAAAAAAGCGTTAGCGTCGATCTGAAATTTGTAATCCCCTATGTAATCCTCAATGTAACCGGGTCCATAGACCGTTTTTTCATAGCGACCAACGGCGGTAGGATTGGGCCGGTCATTTACATTATTCACAACGGTCGATATACGATCGAACTGTTCCAGGAGGTCTTTGGTAAGTTCTTCGACGGTCTCGTCATCCTCATAATTAGTTACGAGATTGACCAGCAAATCGTCCGTATGATGAGAAGTACGAATCACCACATTCCGCATAAAGCCGGTGTTGTTAAAAGTATTGTAAGGTTCAATATCATGATCTTCACACCAACTTCGTACGGCATCTAATATTTCATAGGAAATGGGATGCTGCAGGTGGCATTCCTGCAAGTTCAGAATTTTATCAAATCGTCCGGGCGCATGCAGGCCGGCGGCAAAACAATGATCGTCAACGAATTCATCGCTATTGATCTCCTCGCGACTTAACCACCGCTTATGCCCAATCGAATACTCCATTTTGTTTCGATAATAGAAAGGTTGATCGCAGCCGATCGTTGACCGGGGTTCCAGATCGGACAGCTTCCCGATCCGGTGCAGGTGATCCCGGACCTGCTCTCGCTTGAATTCCAGTTGTTTTTCATAGGATACATGCTGCCAGTTGCATCCCCCGCAGGCTGCAGCGTGACGGCATTTAGGTTCTATGCGCATATCACTGGAATCAAGAATCTCCAGCAGCTTGCCCTCCAGGTAGTTCTTTTTCTTTTTGGTAATACGAGCCTTCACTACGTCACCCGGGGCCGTATTGGGGACAAAGACGGCCTGCCCGTCCAATCTTCCTACACCTTTCCCTTTATATGCGGCCGAATCGATGGTAAGTTCAACTTCACTTCCTTTTTTAACTTTCATGTAAAAACATATTTAGCTGGTGAGAGAATCTCCGAGCTCTTCACGATAATAGGTGCGAAACTGGACGGATAGAGCCTCCGACAGGCTGGTTGCATCAATTAATGCACGGGTGGTCCGCTGCAATTGTTTCATTGCGATAAGAGAAATAGTTTCAATCACTTTTAAAGCAATCTTGGGATGTCGGTCTTTTAAGGTGTTGTAATCGGGTTGAAAGAAACCCAACAGAGTGGTATCGGTTACGCATCGGACCGATGACAACCGGCGAACTTCGTATCTCAAAGACAGGGCGCCGAAAGATTCCGGAGCTTCCAGTTCATATCTGTAAGCACTGTCCTCATCTTCATCTTCCGGATCTACGATAAGTTCCACTCTTCCATCTTCTATGAAATACATGCCGGATCCGGGATCCTCCTGGTGATAGATATATTCTTTCTCTTGATACGTACGCCGGTGACATAGTTGCAGCAGCTCATATCGTTCAGTAAGGGTCAGGGATTTTAAAAATCGACTCTTAAAGACAACGTTTCCCTGGTTTTTCAACTTTTCCAGCTTCTTGGAATTGATCATGGATTTGCATAATTATTTAAGATAGCATTGTGTCTTCTACACAAACTGTAGATTTTTCGGCAAAGGTACCAATTTAACCAGCTGAAAGCTCAAAGCTGAATGCTGAAAGCTGCTACCTGGATAATTCTTTCTGGTATAGATATAATATATACAAACAAAAAGTCGCCCTCGAATAGGCCAAGTGCTGCTTTGAGCTTTCAACTTAGAGCTTTCAGCTGGTCAAAACGAATGCCCCACGCCAAAACTGAAATAAAGTCCCTTGTCTTTGAACCAGCCGTTTTCGAGGTCGTGGATGCGATTGCTAAGATCCAGTCTTAAAACGACAAATTCCCAGTCCAGTCGCAGTCCTACTCCGGATCCCACGGCAATTTGTTTGTAAAACTCGTCGTAATAAAACTTTCCTCGTTCAAGAATATTTTGAGAAACATTTCCCTGAATACTGGTTTCAGGTCCGTACCACACATTCCCCATATCCACAAACCAGGCTCCAAGCCAGTTGGCAGACAAAAAATTGGATATTAACAGTTGCCGAAATTCACTAAATGCGGCCAGTTTTATTTCCCCTCCATTGATTGCAACCCGGTTTGAAGAAATTCCGCCGGGCCCGAGGCGATAGGGCGGCCACCCCCTGATATCATTGCTTCCGCCTGCAAAGAACCGTCGGTTTAGGGGGATGTCTTTGTTCTTCCCGTACGGATGGGCAAATCCTCCAAACAAACGATAGCCAAAGGTTGCATCGTCGCTAAGTTGAATATATTTGCGATAATCGGCTGAAAGCTTAAAAAACCGGGTGTAGGAGAGGCTGTTGGTGCTGATTCGAAACAAGGAAGGTAAATTCCCTTCAAGGGTGTTGGGAGTCACGACGTAGCGGTCGAGCAAATAAGGAAAATTACCCGCAATCGAAAAAGAATACTCAGCGTAATGCCCGTAGTTTCTTTTGATCAGGTTGGTAGTAATATCCCGGAACGTGTACCGGATGCTCGAGGAGAATTGAGGGCGAAAGTCCTCCCTGATTCGTTTCAGCTCCAGGGAACCTTTCCCATATTGCTCTTCCAGGGAACGTAGGAAATCGCCGGAGGGAGTCGTATCCAACCAGTCTAACTCGATCAGGTCCAACTGGCTGCTGAATTGATCATTGTGATCGACGGTATAGCTTAAATTAAAACGAATATCAGCATTAATATTAAAATTGATTTGATTGGATTGAGAATACACCAGGGAATAGCGGGTACGTGAATTTGAAAAGAAAAGCTGCTGATCCAGCCAGGAGAACGGGAAATTCAGGCGGGGTTCTGAATAATCAATTTGCGCCTGAAAACTTTGAAAAAGTTGGTCCCCTCCATATGAGAAGGTAGTGTCTGAATTCGGGAATTCGTATTCATCGAAAAAATTGGAGGTGACATACTCAAAGTTTCCATTCAGGCTCAATTGTATTTGTTCGGCGCGTCCAAACAGATTGTTATTGGTGTAAGTTATTCCGGCACCCGCGCCAAATCCATATCGCTCCATCCCGAACATCTCCATGCTAAGTTGGTGTCGGGGACGGGTTTTCAGCCGGAACATCACGGGAAGATCGGTCCTCGAATAGTCGGGCAAGCCGCCCTCCCTGCTCAATCCGAATTGTTGGATATTGAGCATCCCCAGGTTTTGAAACTCATTAATGGTACGCATGTAGAGGGAATGATTGTAAAGCTGTCCCGGTTCGAATAGAACCTGATCCCGCAGTAAACTCAGTTTGGTATGGCTCTCATATTCTTTTTGCAGTACCATCGTTTTATTTTTGTCACCGGCATGGGATGGATAGTGTAAGGTATCCGAAGCTTCATAATTAACGGTGTTGTCTGGACCGGCGAGAGAAATGAATACATCCCCAAAATAGTAAATCTTGCCGGGATTTATGCGGAATTGTACATCAAATTGATAGGGTTTGGCGGTGTCTTTTTTAACCTGGGCTATAACCGAATCACGCTGAATGGACGCATAGCCGTTGTTCTTGAGATAGTTCAGAATTCGATTACGTTCTTTTGTCAGCAAGTCGTATGTAAAACGACGATTGACCAAAAAAGTGGAGTCGTTAACTTTTTTCCGCGTCAGTTCACTCTGTTCATAAAAGGCCTTTCTCCGTCCGGGTTGATCGGCAAAGGAAGGGGTGCCGGCATAAGTGATGTGATTTAACTGGTAAAGGGGGCCTTCACGGATTTGAAAAGTAACTTCCGCTTTGTTTTTTCCAAATGGAACAATATTGGTATCCACGGATACATCCTGGTAACCGTTTGATTTGTAGTAGGTCGTAATTCTTTCGATATCCGTTCCAACCACCGATCGGTTCAGTCGGGAGGGAGGTTCACCAATTTTATGATTGATTTTCCAGAGAAAGTACCAAGGGGTAAAACGGGGGATGCCCAGGAATTCACGATTGGTGCGCGTTCGAGTCAGCGACTCCAATTTCTTGTCCGCAATAGATTCATTGCCGATAAAACGTATTTTGCGGACTACCTTTTCGGATTGAGAAGTGTCAGCGACGGATTGTGCATTACCGGTTCTTGGAAACCATGAAATAAGGAGAGCTAATAGCAGTATAACCGTCCTTAACCGTTCTGAAATGAAGCTGTTTGTCAGCACGAGAAGGGTGAAAAATGAGTAATTTGTACGAGATATCTGTTCATAGAAAGATTATTTGACGAAATACATTCAAACCCATACCAAAAGGCAGGCGACCATTGTCCCCTAACCGTTTGATGCAGACCTATAAAGGCTGCATCCCATTTAGGGGGGATACAGCCATTTAGTTTAAATAAATAGTTTAACAGTTCTTACACGTCGTCATAGTTGAAGCCCTCATCATCTTCGTTGTGGAAGAAATCCTCCTTTTGAATATAATCCGGCCAGATATCTTCGATGCCTTCATATACGACATCTTCACCCTCTTCGATCTCTTCCAATTCGTACAAATTGTTGAGTACTCGTTGAGGCAGGCCATTACGCTCGGCCCATTCTATAAGTTCTTCCCGGGTGGCCGGAAAAGGTGCATCATCCAATTTTGCAGCTAGTTCGACGGTCCAGATCATATTGCTAAATATTTGAATTCAAATTTTATATGTTACTGCACGTTAATAAAAAGGCATAATGGAAAAATTCAAGCCTTTTTTTAACAATAGTTAAAATATTCGTTTATTTCGACTGAAACCCCGACATAAGTTTTGTATCTTTACGGGGTAACAGGCTAATTTATAACAAAACACAAAAAGGTTTATTATATGGGTGCTTTGGGTGGATTTGAATGGCTGGTCATAATTTTGGTAGTTCTCCTGCTTTTTGGAGCTAAGCGTATACCTGAGCTGGCGCGTGGTCTGGGACAGGGTATCAATGAATTCCGTAAAGCTTCCGATGAGATCAAAAAAGAGATTAATGAAGGCACGAAGGAGAAAAATAGCTATAGTTCGGGAGAATCATCTAAATCCCGGGTTGAATCTGAATCTCACAGCGAACCGGAATCCTCTTCTCAGGATGCTCAACCGCGTGAGCCGCAACAGACCGACGACGATGAAAAAACATCAGAATCTGTAAATAAGGAAAACAAAAGCTAAAGAACATTGGATTATCGATCGATCCGCAGTATTCAGGAGTCGTTTAAAAAGGGAGAAGTTGAATTACCGCAAATTGCAGATTACTACCTTGAACAAATTAATGAACAAAATGACCGGGTAAATGCCGTCGTAACGTTGGACGAGGAAGAAGTCCGGGACCAGGCTGAACGAATTCAGCAGAAAATCGACAATGACGCGGCCGGTTCACTGGCGGGTGCTGTTATAGGAATCAAAGATGTAATCAGTCAGAAAGGTCATCGCACCTCTTGTGCCTCTCGTATGTTGGAAAATTTTGAGGCGGTTTACGATGCCACCGTAATCAAAAAGCTGAAGGAGGAAGACGCCCTTCTGCTGGGCCGTTTGAATATGGATGAATTTGCAATGGGATCATCCAATGAAAACACAATTTACGGACCGGTTCACAATCCAAATGATTACGATAAAGTAGCCGGTGGTTCTTCCGGTGGTAGTGCGGCGGCTGTGGCATCAGGCTTTCAAACGGCAACACTTGGATCGGATACGGGAGGCTCGATTCGCCAACCGGCTTCCTATTGCGGGGTCGTTGGACTGAAGCCGACCTATGGACGTGTATCCCGGTATGGACTGGTGGCTTTTGCCTCGTCTTTCGACTGCATTGGTCCGCTAACCAATAACGTCTATGATGCGGCCGCTCTACTAAATGTGATATCCGGCCACGACCCGAAAGATAACACCTCCTCAAGTCGTGCTGTACCGGATTTTACCCGGTTTGTCAAAGATCCGCAGTCCAATATCAAAATTGGCGTTCCGGACGAGTATTTCGGGGAAGGATTGGATAAGGAAATTAAAAATGGAATTAAAGACCGATTGAGTGAGCTGGAAGAACAGGGCGTTGAGCTGGTACCTATTCATTTACCGCACATGAAGTATAGTATTGCAACTTACTATATACTGGCAACGGCGGAGGCATCCAGCAACCTGGCTCGTTATGACGGAATACGATATGGACATCGGTCTGACAAAAAAGAAGTCCAGGAGGAACTGGAAGAAGAAAAAGCCGCACTAAAAAAACAGATTGATCAAGCTGATGGTGATAAGAAACAGCGTTTACAGGAGCAGCTTGAAAATATGGATTCGACCCTGATCCGGTTGTATAAACGGTCGCGGACCGAAGGTTTTGGTAAAGAAGTAAAAAGACGCATTATGCTGGGAACGTATGTGTTGAGTTCCGGTTATTATGATGCTTATTATAAAAAAGCTCAGAAAGTGCGGCGGTTGATCAAACAGGATTTTTCGGAAGCTTTTGAGAAAGTCGATGTCATCGTTTCGCCGACTGCACCCACTACGGCATTCGATCTCGGCTCCCACCAGGATGACCCCGTACAGATGTATTTGAACGATATCTACACCACTTCAGCCAATCTCGCCG
>CAJXOW010000042.1 GCA_913057825.1 uncultured Balneolaceae bacterium
TGCCCTTCTTTTTTTGTCAACCCTTTCCTACCTTAACAGAGGAAAGGAGACAAAACTCCCAACTATGAAATGCTACCAAGATTTAAAATTATTGGACGTCGAAAGCCGGCCCTATAAATTTGGCGCCAGCTTAAGCTTCACTAATGCCTATCTGTAATCCCACTTAGATTTTTTTTCCGTTTTTGCAGTTCCAACTCATAAATACCTCTGAAGAACGTCCAATAATTTTAAATTTCTAATTTCCCCGGAAAACTTCCTTGATTTATTTGACCAGCAACATCTTCCGCGACTGGCTCAATCCATTCGCATTCAACCGGTAAATATAAATCCCTGATGATAAGTCACTTGCATCAAAATTGATGCTATGATTTCCGGCCGATCGCTTTCCATCGATGAGAATGGCCACCTGTCGACCCAACATATCATAAATGGAGAGTTGTACGTTGCTCGGGGTTGGCAAGCTAAATCGGATCGTAGTTGTTGGATTAAACGGGTTCGGATAATTGGATTTTAATATCAACTTATCCGGTTGATCTATTTTATCCGACAAAGCCGTATTTACCCTTTTATTTTCAAACCACATTAATTTGGAATGCTCAGAGGAAACCGCAATTAGATCCTTATCGCCGTCATTATCCACATCATGGGCTACAAATTCCCCTTTTCCATATGCTCTATTGGTAATCTCATTCACACCCTGAAACCCCGAGGAGGTATTTTCAACCCAATAAATATAATCATTCTCGTTCCAATAAGTTTCACGAGTATCGTTGCCCGAGACAATCACTTCTTCATATCCATCAAAATTTAAATCCTCCAAAATAAAATTGGCTATTCCGGAGCCAGTATAATCCCAAAGTGCAAAAGATTCAGATTCCTCCAACTTACCTGACTTGTTTTCATAAATGAGAAAATGCTTCTCATAATGATCAACTCCCCCTTCAAACCCTACTACTAAATCCATGTCTCCATCTGAATCTATATCAGAGGTTGCAACATTAAAAAATACTCCAGATTCATTAATCAGTTGTGGTTCTCCAAAGCCGGTTTCTCTACCCTTGATATAGATAAGCTCATAATTTTTTATGGCAATGATATCCTTGTATCCATCCTGATTTATATCTGCAATATCAAATCGCTCATCTATATTTTTTACAAAATGATATCTCAAATTTTGATGGATATAAACGGGTTCATTGAAACCAATGCCTGAATTTTCGTATAACATTAATTTGTATCCTGACCGTAACACAATATCCGTTTGTCCATCCTTGGTCATATCTTCCGCTTTAAGAAAGAGCTTAGTATCCAAACTGTCATCGATCACTTTTTTAGTGGTAAAACCGGTTGATACTTGCTCATACCAAGACAGGCTGCTAAACTCTCCAGAACTCGACCCCACAATCAGGTCCTTATCACTATCCCCGTCAAGATCGGCCATTTCGATTACCAAAATGGAATCTGAAGACTGCTCAATTATGTGCTGGGAACTAAAGCCATCGGAATTTCTTAAATAGTAGGTAATGCTATTATCACCACGTGATGCTGCAATTACGTCTTTTTTGTCATCTCGATTCACATCTGCGATCTCAACATGGTAAATCCCCGCTGCAGTATTTGACTCCACCAATTTTCCTGTTCCAAAGCTACCGCCCTCATTGTAACGGATAAGTATATTGTCCTCCCGTGACATCGTTCCCACATAATCAGGAGTGGCATCCTTTTTAAAATCTATGAGTTCAAACTCGACCCGATCGCCGGCGCGATCCGTAATCGATCCTTTGCGTTTATAGACCAAGTCCACGTTTTCATACCAAGATACATTATGTCCGGATGTCTGAGCGATTAAATCGTAGTCATTGTCATTATCCAGATCAACTGCTTCTATCTCCAGTACCCTTTCTACTGAATCAATAACAACAGGGGAATCTAATTTATCCCCATTATTTTCATATAAAAGTATTTCGAATGACAAAGAGGTCGTGAGTAAGTCTTCGTCCCCGTCCCGGTCAATATCCACGGTCTGAATAGACACAGTGAAATAAGTGGTGTCGATAAAAACAACACTGGTGTCGAAACCGGTGGAATCTCTCTTAAATCCGGCAAGCCATCTCCTTTCTTCCCTAAGTTCATGATTCTCATCATAAATTAAGCTGTAATAGGAAGCTACAAGGTCCTTTTGCCCATCTGCGTTAAAATCAATGGCACCCAAGTTATATAAAATTTCTGTACTATCCCTGTTTTTAATAAAATTTGGCCCTTTAAAAGATCCATTTGCATTTATAAACCAAACGATCTGCTTCTCATTTCTGAAATAACTGAATATCAAGTCCTGATCTTCGTCATTATCCACATCCATAGGCAGTATGCGACCAATTCTCTTTATCTGATCATCAATAATGATTTCCTTTTCCTTAAATCCGTTTCCTGTATTCTCATAGACAAATATTCCGTGATTTCCGGATTGTTCATCCCCTTCAATTCTAGCCAATATTTCTGGTAAACCATCACCGTTCAAATCAACGGTAGTGACATGATCCAGTGGAGTTGAAATATCTTCAATAATCTGCGCCTCACTTAACTGACCGTTATCATTCTCAAACCATACGAGTCGCCCCACGACCCTTGATGAACTCACCACATCAAGATCCCCATCCCCGTCTAAATCAGCCGATAGCAAATAACTGGGTGAGGGGATCGTCGATTGAAAAATGACATTCTCCGGTCCAAATAAAGAATCCGTCTCGGTCGTAATATTACCCGATTGATCAGGTGATTTCGTACGTTGGGCATTTTCCAGCTTTTGAATAAATTCACTTTGTGAGTGGCTCTCTTGTGTAGGAAAAGCATTCAATGGTAGAATAATACCCATTACAGTAAGTATCATTACCAACAGAGGGGCCGCACGTTTCACGCAAAATTTACTATCAGATATTAATCTTATCAGCGATACAACCGGAATGGTGTATGTTTCCTTTGTCATATTATCAGGGGTTTATGGGATATTTTATACCCTATCTATCTCTTGAAAGATTTTATCGATACTTTGCGAAGGGATAAAATTCTCTCAAATAATAAGAGTTTTTTGTCTCTTGAATATTACACTTTTCTGGCGAGAGATGCTAGGTGATTTCCCCGGAATCCCTCCTTACAAATCAGCCGATTATTTTGTAACTTTTTTACTGGTTCATCCCACCGTTTTATTGTACTTGTGAATTATCGCTAAACGACATAAGACTGTAGTCATACATGGCCACGAAAGTTGCATTCGATACCCTGGGCTGTAAGTTGAATTTTTCGGAAACGTCGACGATTAAGCGTCAGTTCAGGAACAACGATTATCAGATTACTGAATTCGATAAGGTAGCCGACATTTATGTGATCAATACGTGTTCGGTGACCAACAACGCCAATCGCGCGTGCCGGAAGACGGTGCGACGTGCCCTGCGGCGAAATCCGGAGGCTTTTGTCGCCGTAATCGGTTGTTATGCGCAGCTTGAACCGCAGGAGATTGCCGAGATTGACGGGGTGGATGTCGTGCTGGGACACAAGAACAAGTTTGATCTGCTGGATCTGTTTGACGAGTTCGAAAAGCAGTCGGAGACCCTTATCTATAATACCGACGTCAACGAGGCGGTCGATTTTCACAATGCGTTCAACTCGAACGACCGCACCCGCGCGTTTCTGAAGGTCCAGGACGGCTGCAGCTACAATTGTGCGTTCTGTACCATTCCGCTGGCCCGCGGCGAGAGTCGGAGTCCCACGATCAACAAGGTCCTGGATGATGCCCGTCACCTGGTGGACCGCGGATTCAAGGAGATTATTCTTACCGGCGTCAATGTGGGGGATTTCGGTGCGGGACGTGATGAGGATTTCTACGATCTGGTTCGGGCGCTGGATACCGAAGTCGAGGGACTGAAACGGGTCCGGTTTTCTTCGGTCGAACCCAACCTGATGCATGATGATATCATTAAATACGTCGCCGAATCAGAGATTTTCCAGCCCCATTTCCACATGCCGCTGCAAAGTGGCAGTGACGAAATGCTGAAGCGAATGCGCCGCCGGTATATGTCCGACGTCTACGCCGACCGGGTGCGACTCATCCGCGAACTGATACCCGACGCGTGTATCGGCACCGACGTCATTACGGGTCACCCGGGCGAGACCGAAGAGCTGTTCCAGGAATCCTACGACTTCATCGACAGCCTGGATGTCTCTTACTTGCACGTGTTCACCTATTCCGAGCGACCCAACACGGATGCCGTCGATATGGAGCCGGTCGTGCCGAAAGAGGAACGCAAAGAACGAACCCACAAGCTGCGGCGCCTATCAACCAAGAAACGATTTGCATTCGATACACGCTTCACGGGCGAAATTCGTCCCACGCTCTTCGAATGCGCCAACAAAAACGGGTACATGCAGGGATGGACCGACAACTATGTCCGCGTGGCCGTGCCGTACGAGGAGCAGTACGAAAACCGGGTACTGCCGGTCCAGATCGGACAACGCACAAAAGAAGGGTATTTTATGGGGACGATCCAGGAAGAGATCGAATCCGAAGAACAGGTCATTGCCGAATTAACTGAATAGTTTCAAGCATCAGCACTTACTATGGACGATCCGGAAAAACTTTTAGATGATGTTATCGCGTACTTGAAGCAGCAGCAAGAGATGTTCGGGGATTTTGAAGTGCAGCCGGGGACCAAGAAGCAGGCTGGCGAATCGGATACCTTATCCCCTGAAAACACAGCCAAACCTGAAAGAGAAGCCGCAACTGAATCTGAGACAGAGGCTGAACCTGTAGATACGGAAACGGAAACCGCGGAATCAGCTGAAATTACCCAAGAGTCTACAGAAACTGCGGCCGCATCTGGAGCCAAAGCTCAATCCGGGGATGCAAAACCGGGAACCGAAGAATCCACTGAAACAGGAGAAACATCCGGTGAGACTACTGCCACTCCCGATGACACGGAATCAAAAACTTCTGAAACGGCTGAATCTCCACCGGAATCCGAGAAATCCACGGAAACATCCCCCGAAACACCTAACCAAGCCACAACAGAATCCGGCGATTCGCCCCCTGTCCCGCCGGTCGGCTCCGGCAAGCCGCAAAGTCACCTGTTTTCAACCAACCCGGATGCGAGCGACAATATCTACGACCAGGTAGAGGCCTGTCAATCGCTCAAGGAACTCTACGAGCTCAGTAAAAAGACCGATCTCCTTCGAACCGATCTGGAAAACACGAACCTGGTGTTCGGCGTCGGGAATGCGGAAGCCGATCTGGTACTTATCGGGGAAGCGCCCGGCAGTGAAGAAGATAAACTGGGCGAGCCTTTCGTCGGAAAAGCGGGTCAGCTGCTCAATAAAATCCTGGATGCGATCGACCTGGATCGCGACGATATTTATATAGCCAACATCCTGAAACACCGTCCCCCGAAAAACCGGAATCCGCTGCCCGACGAGATCAAACGCAGTCTGCCTTTTTTGATTAAACAGTTGGATCTGATCCAGCCCAAACTTATTTTATGTCTCGGCAAGGTCGCAGCCAACACCCTGCTGGACCGGCAAGGCTCGCTCAAGAGCATGCGCGGCACCTTTCACGACTTTCTGGGTCGCTACGAGCTGATGGTTACCTACCATCCGGCCGCCTTGCTGCGCAACGCCAACTATAAGCGTCCCACGTGGGAGGATGTGAAAAAACTGCGCAAGCGATATGACGAATTGGGGTGCGAGCCTTCAAAATAAGGGGATTTCATACCGGGGGATCCGGAACTTCAGCAAACTATTTAATACTCATTAATACAGAAGCAGCGTTTCGATGGCCAACAACAAAGGAAACAGCAACCGATCTATCTCAAACAAACCGGCGGAGGCCAACATCCTGGAGGGCGAGGGACGCATGCCGCCCCAGGCTCTGGAGGTTGAAGAAGCGGTCCTGGGAAGTATGCTTATCGAGCATGATGCGGCCACCGTTGCCCTACAGCGTTTGAACTCTTCGGATTTTTACAAACAGGCTCACCGGCACATTTTCGACACCATTCAAACCCTGTACGAGCGCGACAATCCCCTGGATATCCTTACCGTCGAGAATGAGCTGAAGGATCAAAACCTGCTGGAAGCCTGCGGCGGAGCCGAATACCTGTCGGAGCTCACCCGGTCGGTCAGCTCGGCGGCCAATGTCGATTACCACGCCCAGATCATTATTGAAAAGGCGATCAAGCGGAACCTGATTCTGAACTGCACCGAGGTTATCAAAGAAGCCTACGACTCGACCAGCGATCCCTATGACGTGCTGGATCAAGCTGAGCAAAAGATATTCGACCTGGCCAACCAGAAATCGCAGACGACGGCGAAGCCGATCGGCGACGTGCTGAAGCAGACCCTCTCCTACCTGGAGGATATCCGCGGACAGAAAGCGGGTATTACCGGGGTGCCGACCGGTCTCGACGTCGACAAGCTGACGGCCGGCTGGCAGCCCGGCGATTTGGTCATCATCGCCGCACGTCCCTCGATGGGTAAAACCGCTTTGGTACTTACCACCGCCCGCAATGCGGCGCTGCATAGTGATGATGACCTGCAGACCAACGTAGCCATTTTCAGCCTGGAGATGTCCAACCAGTCGCTCGTCCAGCGCCTGCTGACCATGGAAGGGCGCATCAATGCCCAAACCGCGCGTTCAGGTCGACTGAAAGACGAAGAATTCAAGCGATTAATTGACGCGGCCGGTCGGCTTTTTACAGCCAATATTTTTGTCGATGACACCCCCGGATTGAGCATCATGGAACTTCGTACCAAGTGTCGGCGTCTGAAGAACGAACATGACGTGGGACTTATCATCGTCGACTACCTGCAGTTAATGCAGGCCAGCGGAATGGATAAAAATCGGAATCGCGAGCAGGAAATTGCCAATATTTCGCGGGGGCTTAAAGCATTGGCCAAAGAACTTAACGTGCCTGTTGTGGCGCTTTCCCAGTTGAGTCGGGCCGTGGAGCAGCGGGGCGGCGACAAACGTCCCCAGCTCAGCGATCTGCGCGAGTCGGGCTCGATCGAGCAGGATGCCGACGTGGTGCTGTTTCTGTATCGACCCGAATATTACAATATCACGACGACGCCCGACGGACAATCCACCAACGGCCTGGCCGAAATTATCGTCGGTAAGCAGCGTAACGGTCCGACGGGAACCGTCCAACTCTATTTTGTCAAGGAGTACGCCCGATTTGAGAATCTCACGGCCTCTGATACGCCGGATCCTTATGAGGTCGGTGATACCGATGATACCGGGGACAAAGAGCTCGGTTCGGGTCAGCAGTCGGATTCCCCGCCCGTGGGGTATGATCCTACGCCGGATCAGTCCGGGGATGAAGGGTCGGGATCGGATGAGGATGATGAGGATGCTCCCTTTTAGGAGGGGATTTTGCTTCTTTGGTCCTCCCCCTTGCCCCCTCCGAAGGGGGGAAGTTTTTTCACCTCTATCGCCAACAAATGCACCCTTTGGAGGGGGCAAGGGGGAGGACACTCACTCGCTAAACTCGTGAAAACGAAATACGAAAAGCAACAAATAAAGTCTTACCTCAAAAACAAGCCCCACCACAACCCTCATTCACGCAGTCATCTCCTCATATTAATAAATACGCTGGTAGAGTCGGTAAACACTTCTCCCTGCTCGGTTTGCCAGGTGGCTCTGACCGTATACCGATTGACGGGAATGAAGAAGTGATTCTTATCCAATTCAAGCTGCGCTCTTCCCTCGGGATGCAGACGTGTGGGGAAGTCGACATGTTCACTCAGAATACTATCCGCCAGAAAGTTCTTTCCTCCGCCGATACGAGCACCGTTGACGATAACCGGCTTGTTAAACTGAAAGTTGGATTTGGATCGCAACGCCGTCACCGGGTTAACAACTTCATAACTGAGTTTTTCTTCCATATTCCTTTTCGTTACAGTCGTACTATCAAGAATAATATACTGGGGTATGACTTCGAACTTAAGTTGATTCTGGAGCGTATCCGACCAGGCAAAAGCGACCCCGTTGCCTGTTTCCTCTCGCTCGATCGGCTGCAGTTGGACGCCCGTGATCTGGACGGTATACACCTTCATGGTGTCCATGGCATCGGTCGCAACCCGATCCTGCACCCCTACAACCGAATCGGACTGCGTACAGGCCTGCAGTGCCAACCCGAGGCATATCACTGCCAACAGGGCGATCATATTGATATGTTTATTTATAATTGTTCGCATACGCTTAATCTCTTTACGAGCTGTAAATTAAATTCCTTGAATGCATGTTTATTTCATAAAGCTGATTCACGTGGTCAAATACATTTCATTAATTCATCACTTTAACAAGGTCATCTTGATTGTCTGATAAAATGTCTCATTGGAACCTTTTGCTTCCGCCGACATTTTCAGCATATACAATCCCGACGGTAAATCTTCGGCATTAAAGGTTAGTTGATGGTTGCCTGCTCCTTCGAGCCGATTTACAAGGGTGGTTATTTTTTGCCCGTTCACCGTATAGACTTCAATATTCACATTTGCAGCCTCCGGCAAATAGTAGGAAACTCGGGTTGACGGGTTAAACGGGTTGGGGTAGTTGTTGTGAAGTTTAAATTCAGAAGGTTTTTCATCCGGCTGTTTCAAATCATTTTTTATGCCCGTATAAACATCAAACACCGACGACGACTTGGTTTCCCCGATTTCATCCGTCGTCTCCAATTTAATCTGAAACTGATTTTCCACTACGAGGGTCAACGTATCTCCCTGCTCCACCTGGCTCCAGTATTGATCACCTGAAGATCGCCGGTACCAGGTATGGGAATAGGGTTTCGTCCCACCCGATACATCCGCTACCCAGGTTCCCGACTCACCCGAGCGGACAAACGAGGGTCCGCTGATCAGCACTTCGAGGGGAAAAGGTGGACGAAAGCCGGCAATAATATCAGCCGTCTCACCCAGCAAACGGGCATTATCGCTTTCCGAGGACGTACCCAGCGGATCTCCCTGGTAGGTGACATCCGGGGTTGAGAAAAATTCAATTCGGCTGCAGCACCCGTTCTGATTATAGGCCATAATCGTCCGCCATCCTCCATCCGGATAGGTAAATCCATGGCCATAGGATTTATACGGATTGATCTCGTCGGCCGGATTATGGTCGGCCCCTTGCAAATGTCCCACCTCATGGGCCAGTGTATAAAAGGGAGCCTCTGCAAAGTCGTAACGCAAGACCGCAAAAGCGGTGCTGGTATCAGCCATAATTTCATACGCCTCGCCGGTCACCGTCCCGGCTTGATCGGACTGGGTCTGGGAAGTCAACATCACCACTATATCGGCTCCATATTGATCCCGGTAATCATGCACTTCATCGATAATTTCATCCGTAGAATCCTGCAATCGCGTCAGATCCGTATCGGTGTTGCCTGACTCCGGATAATCCATTTCACGGGTGTGGACCAGTGTCAATTCAAGCGGAATACCACTGTTTTCGTACGCATTATTGGCGTCAGATATGGCCGATTCTATCAGTCCTTCCGGGTCATTCACTTCATTGGCTACATTATCCGTATAGATAACCATGATACCCTGGTCTGTCTCGCCCTCTGCAGCCTGGATTTCTTCTTTCAACTGTTCAAAACCATCGCGTGTTTTATATCTCGTCTTCTGAGTATTCTTCTGTTTGACAGGATCAATCAAGGTCACCTCATCGGGATCCACCTCGGTAATTACGTGTATATTATTAACTTTTTGCACTCCAATAAGATCTCCCAGCGGTTGAATCCGGTAACTGGCCGTGTCGTCTATCATTGTACCTGTTATGCGATCGCCGTGTACCACCAGGTTTAACTTAAAGCTGCCATCGCTGGTCTGTCCGCTCCACCGGTAGTTGCTCGAATCATGCCACGTAATCTTCTCTTGGATAAATTCAACGCGCGAGCGACGGGGAATGGTCAGGGTAATCGATGAGTCCTGCAGCAGATGTCGAACCGCGTTCTTCACCTGAACCGGCTGTATAGCCTTGTTGTAGGGTTTATTTTCTATGGCGTTCCATCTAGTCTGCATATCAGGTCCGAATGCTGGTAATGTATCGAGTTTAATCTTGTTAAAGAGTGAGTCTGCGTGAGCCGGTGGTCCGGCCTGGGCAGAGGACACCCCTGCCACGCCTAGACATAATGCGATCATCAAAAACCAACTCACCTTCCTCGTTACTGACTCATGCATAAGTAATTCATTTTTCTTTAATAGTTAGACGACTCATATTTAAAAACGTTACAATGCCGGTTGTACATCCAATTGCTTGCTTTCCTTAAACAACTGATCGTAATCACCAATCATATTGTCCCAGTCCAGCGATTCGGAAATTGAACGGAGGGAGGATTTCGGTAGCGGACGAGTTTCGCCGGTCAAAATCTTTTTCAGGTGATCAAATAATTCATCCTCGTCCTGATATAACACGGAAGCATGAAGGAGGGGATTTTTCAGGCTTTCAGGGACCAATTCCGAATAATGGAGGCGGTCGGGCAGCAGCGGGTGACATCCACAGTAAATCGCCTCCAAAATGGGTATGCAGAAGAACTCATATTCGGCGGTGGATACGACGATATCCCCCTTGTGCAAAAGTTTGCTATAGGCCGCCGGATCGTCCACAAACCCGAAATGCAGGATTCGTTCCCCGTATCGCTTCCAGGCTTTTTCAAATTCCAGCGGCTTATCGTGCTTGGTATCGCCCGCCAGTATCAGGTCAAAGGAAATACCGATATCATCAATCCGATTCAACACCCTGAAGAACTTCGACGGATTGCGGTCGAACTGCCACCGTTGATTCCAGACAATAATCGGGTTGCTATTCTCCTCACGCGTATCAGCGTGCTCATCAAACGAACGCAGGTCTATACCCGGATACATCACAATGCTTTTCTTCTCGATGCGGTCTATGGTGTGATGATGCTTATCAGCCGGATAGTGATCCAAAAAATCGGGCAGCGCCTCCAGGAAATCCTGTTTATGGAATTTCGAAGAAAACAGGAGTTTGTCGGCCGACAAAGCGCTTAAATAGTTAATATAGCAATACGTGAGATCTCGCTCCTCCCCCTCCGGCATCGGCTGGGTAAACTGGTTTTCGTGCATATACATGATGGAAGGCACCCGGGCAAACCGGGGATTGGTGAGCGCCAGGAAAGCCGGAAGGTTGGTCATGCTGCTGGTAAATACCAGGTCGATCTCCTCCCCGACTTTACCCGTCTTTTCGGCCAGGGTAACCGAATCTCCGTGCATCCGCCATTTTCCGCCTTTCCCGCTCAGGGTGACCGGAATGATGTTATGCTCGGAGTGCTCGACAAGCCCGTCAAGAAAGGCCTTGTGAGATCCTCGATAATAAGGTTCCAGCGCCAGTATGTTCATAAACGTCTAGGACTTCAGGTGAAGGTGCAGGTTCATAGAACAACCGGGCGGCGGTTGCTTGCTCGGAAACTTTTCTTCGTTCATTGGCAACGACAGCTCATTAAACAAAAATACGTTCCATGTTATTACGGCTTAACACCCAGAAAATTTTAATGCTTCGCAACCGCCGCCCGCTTGTTCAATGAACCTGCATGAAATAAAATTATCATACGAAAATATCTAACTAAATCGCGACTCTATTTCTTCCAGGGGAAAGTAGATCAGGGTGGGGTTGTCCAACGGATCTTTGTAGGGATTTTCACAGGCGAACAATTGATCGATCAGCGTCTCCATCTCCCACTTGCTCAGCGATCGACCCCGGTTTACCGCTGCCTTGGATGCAAAAGCAACGGCGAGTTTTTCTCTCGTTCCCAATTTCACTTTTTGGTCGAGCTGTTGATATTGATGCAGCACGGACTTCAGTACCGATTGCTCATCCCCGATGTCGATATCGGCGGGAACTCCCTGAACCATGGCTGTATTCCCGCTCATAAGCTCCACGTTAAATCCCATTCGTTGTATCTCCGGCTGTAGTTCTTCAAGCAGTGAAAAATCGGTAGCCGACAGTTCCACCGTCTGTGAAAAAAGGAGCTGCTGCGTACTGGGCAAACTGGACTCAGCTGCCTCCAGGGTCTTTTCATATATAATGCGCTTATGGGCCCGATACTGGTCAATCATGCACATGCCGGAACGGGTCTGGGTGACTATATATGCATTGTGCAGCTGCCAGAATCCCTTATCCGACTTTTGCTGGTCGGGTTCTTCAGGGTTCTGTTCCGCTTCCTTGTCTCTTGCCCCTTCCTTATGATCCGCCGCGTCCTCCCTCTCATAGATACTGCGTGCAATCTTTTTGCCGTCCTTAAAATTGGATTTACGATTAATACGGCTGGGCATACGCACGGGACCTCCCGACTGTCCGCCATTTGAAGACCCCGACGAAAACGGCATATCGGATCTGAAATTCTTGGGAAAGTTTTGACCGCTTTTGGCAGACTGCGAGCTGTCATCGACGTCCGGCACCATGAAGTATTCGTTGATAGCTTTTTTTACGACCGATTTGGTCAGTTGAATGATGCTCCGTTCGTCTTCAAACTTCACTTCCATTTTCGAAGGATGCACATTGACATCCACCTGGGTGGGATCGAGCTCCAGGAAAATGGCAAAAAAGGGATATTCCTTGGGACCGGTCCAGGTATCATAAATATTGAGCGTCACATACTTTAAAAAGTTATGCTGAAAAGGTCGGCCGTTGACAAACAGAAACTGCTCTCCCCGGCTTTTTTTGGTCAGTTTCGGATCCCCCAGCACCCCATAGATATCCACATAGCTGGTTTCCTCTTCCACTTCGATAAGACTGGCCCGATAATTCTTGCCGAAAATTTCGGTTATTCGCTCTTTGATAGGTTGAGGTGGCAGCTCGTAAATGTCGTCTGCATCCGCCGTCAGGTAAAATCCGATATCCGTGTTGGCAATCGCCACCTGCTGGACGACCCGCAGGATATGTCGAAACTCGGTGGCATCGGTCTTCAGAAACTGTCGGCGCGCCGGAACATTATAAAACAGATTACGCACCTCCACGGAGGTTCCGTCGTCGGTTGAAGCGGGTTCGAAAGTCCTTTCTTCACCACCCCATATTTCATATTTGTGGCCGACTTCATCCTGAACCCGCTTGGTCTTGAGCGTCACCTGCGATACGGACGCAATAGAGGCCATTGCCTCGCCGCGGAATCCCATCGTCCGGATATGCTGCAGATCCTCTACTTGCTGTATTTTGGAAGTGGCATGCCGCTGAAAACAGGGACGGATATCCCCCTTGGCCATACCGCAACCGTCATCGGACACCTGGATCAGGGTTCGACCGGCATTCTGAATATATATTTTTATTTGATCCGCTCCCGAATCTATGGCGTTGTCCAACAGTTCTTTAACGACCGAACTGGGGCGTTGTATGACTTCGCCGGCTGCAATTTTATTTGAAATTTCGGGCGGCAGATGCCGAATAATCGATTCATCGGAATCAGATTCCCTGCTCAAGGTATATCAGTAATTTTTAAATGTTCCCGGTTGGATGAATTATAGTACGGTTATAAGCCATACTACGAAAGCGAGAGCCAGTGCATAGACCAGCACCGAACGCCCCTGATGGGTTTTCCTGTAGGAGCGATTGATCTCAATGCGGTTCGTGCCCCTTCGATCTTTTTTGGGATCGTGATAGCGTGGCTTGTAATTGAACCGCTTTGCTTTCGCACGATGGCCGAACATCGGCTTTATCATAACAAGGCCTCGTTAAGTGTTAAAAAGGGCACTCATATCTATAATGTAATATAACAGATGATAACTGTAAATGAAGCTAACTTATTATTGGGAGCTCAGCAAATAAGGGGATATAAAATCGGAGAGGGTCGAAGTGTTCGTTGTTAGTGCCGAAGTGCCGGCAGGGGGGGACGGTTCCTTGCTCGAAAACTTTTCTTCGCTTTTTGCTTTTTTTAATCATTAATCCTGAAAGCAGACTTTCCTTATTGAAGCTTTTGAACCAGAAAACTTTAATGCTTCGGAACCGTCCCCCCCTGCCTCTTTAAACGCTTACACTTTGCGCTATCATCCAACGCTACTTTTCGGTTCGTACCAAAAATCCAACAACAGTCGAATCACCATAATAATGTCGCCAACCTACGCATTGCATTGCTATTTAAATAAAACGAAATATAAATACCTATTCGGTTTTCAAAATTTTTATATGCCTGTTCTACAAGCGACTGACGAATCAACTTTCAGTCCGATTTGCAAGCCGCCCTTATTACTTCTACCTTCCGTCATGATACGCCTTTGAATTTTTGCAATTTATAACCCAAAAGAACGCTTATTACGACTATGAGTTACGAAAAAATTTCACCTCCCGATAAGGGAAAAACCATCGAGAAAAAATCCGACGGCACCCTGAAAACCGGCAATCATCCCATCATCCCCTATATTGAAGGGGACGGTACCGGCATTGATATTACGCCAACGATGAAAAAAGTATTGGACAACGCGGTTGAAAAAGCCTATGACGGCGAACGAAGTCTGCAATGGTTTGAAGTGTATGCAGGGGAGAAAGCGGCTGAGAAATATGGTGACGACGAATGGCTTCCGCAGGATACCCTGGATGCCATCAAGGAATATATGGTGGCTATCAAGGGACCGTTGACAACCCCCGTGGGCGGCGGCTACCGGTCATTGAATGTCGCCCTCCGGCAAAAACTGGATCTTTATGCCTGCGTCCGGCCGGTGAAATACTATAATGGAACGCCCAGCCCGGTTAAACAGCCTGAATTAACCGACATGGTCGTTTTCCGTGAAAACACGGAAGATATTTATGCCGGAATCGAGTATCAGACCGGCACGCCGGATAACGAAAAGCTGCTGAAATTTTTGCAGGAAGAGCTGAACGTTACCAACATCCGCTTTCCCGATACCACCTCGCTCGGAATCAAGCCGGTTTCCGAGGAAGGCACCAAGCGGCTGGTTCGCTCGGCCATAGAATTTGCGCTCGAGAACGACCGCGACAGCGTAACGCTGGTGCACAAAGGGAATATCATGAAATTTACGGAAGGAAGCTTTAAAACCTGGGGCTATGAAGTGGCCAAGGAAGAATATGATGCTGAAGAATTCGGCGGCGGTCCCTGGTGCAAGCTTCCGAACGGGCTGGTGGTTAAAGATGCCATAGCCGATGCCTTTCTGCAGCAAATCCTTACGCGTCCCGACGAATTTGATATCATTGCCACCCTGAACCTCAACGGCGATTACGTATCGGATGCCCTGGCCGCAACCGTCGGCGGTATCGGTATCGCCCCGGGTGCAAACATCAACTATAACACCGGCTACGCCCTGTTTGAAGCAACCCACGGCACGGCGCCGAAATATGCCGGACAAGATAAGGTGAATCCCGGCTCGCTCATTCTTTCCGGGGTCTTTATGCTCCGATACATGGGATGGAATGAGGCCGCCGACCTGATCGAAAAAGGTCTGGAAGCTTCCATCAACAGCAAACGCGTTACCTACGACTTTGAAAGACTGATGGAAGACGCCACCCTGCTGAAATGCTCTGAATTCGGGGATGAAATCATTAAGAACATGGATTAATTCCGAGAGGAACTCCTTATCCCTTAGTCTTCTTATGCCCTGTCGACTTCTGTCGGCAGGGTATTTTTATATATCGTTTGCCCTGTTACTTTTTTTCTGAGCGGTTCAGAGCGAAGCTTCCCAGCGAAGTGAAATCCGGGAAAGAGGTAATTGACAAACCGGGCGGCGGTTCCTTGCTCGTATACTTTTCCTCGTTTGCCGGCATTGAGTGGATCAGAATCTTATATATGAATTACGTTATTACTGCCAGTTAACCGGAAAATTATTATGCTTCGGAACCGCCGCCCGGTTTGTCAATTACCTCCTTCCCGGAGCTCTTTACTCCTTTTTCAAAGCTTCATAAAAATCCGGGTAGTCGGCCAGGGGTTCCTTAAGTCGCCGGATTACGGTATCCCAAGATATCCTAGCCTTTACAAAACTTATCCATCGATTGTTTTTTCGTTCCACATTTCGATCTACTACCGTTGCTTCCTGGTCCACGAAGTTCACTGAATTTCGCAGGGTAACGATGAATTCGGTTTGCTGCCAGGAACCACTCCCTTCACTTTGGGCTTCAATCAGCCTTGTTCTGACTTTCTCCAGGGAATCGTCCACGGCACGTCTCAATTGGGTCTGCGCTTGACGCAAAGACTGTTCGAGGCTGCTGCTCGAATCTGAAGTAACCGCCATACCATAGCCGGAAAAACCGGAACTGTCAGCCGTCCGCGGCATGTCAACCGAATACCAGGCGGGGTAAGGAGACGGCTCAGCTTTTTCTTTCGTTTTTTCTTTTTCGGTGGACGGAGTTTTCTCCGTAGCCGATTGCTGCGCACTGCAACTCAGCATGAGCAATAGTATAAGTAACCAGCAACTCGCTTCGAACTTCTCTTGCAACATGTAAAAGCTTTAGAAATTAGATTTACTTTCCAACGTATAATTTTGAGCCGTGTGATTTTCATGAGCCACAAACAAAGTCACTTTGCCCTGCTGCTCAAGTATCCGGTGAATTAGCCTCTCAAGAAGCTTAATATCATTCACTTTTTTCCCATTAACCCGTTTAATGACTCCACCTTTACGCAGCCCGACCTCCCATGCCACGGAACCGCGGAAAACCTGGGTGATCACCAGTTCTTCCTCTCTTGGATCTTCCGGTATTGGTAGCGACATAACGGTGAGGCCCAGCTCAAAAGACTCATATTTTTCATGGGGCGAATCGGATGAGGCTTGCTCATCCTCGCTTTCACCTTGATTACCCGCAAGAAGTTTCTGCGTATTTTCCAGGCTCTTGAGTCGTACTTTCTTTTCAATTTTCTCCTGATCACGCCAAAGCGTCAATTTTATGATATCACCGGGTCGTCGTTCTGCAATCTCCTGTTGAAGCTCGTTGGGTTCTTCTATGATCTCATCTCCAATAGCCAAAATAGCGTCATTCAATTTCAAACCGGATTGTGCGGCGGAGCTGCCTTCAAGGATCTCCATGATTTCGACTCCATAAACTTTCTCCAATCCCAATTGTCGGGATCGATCATAATCGATGGCTTCCATTCTGATGCCCAGCAGGGCCCGTTTCACTTCTCCATATTCAATTAGATCCTCGGCTACTTTTATCGCAAGATTCACAGGAACCGCAAAGCCATATCCCTGGTAGCTGCCGCTCTGAGAGGCGATGGCTGTGTTAATTCCGATCAAACGACCCTGTGCATTCACCAGGGCCCCTCCGCTGTTACCTTTGTTGATGGCCGCATCCGTCTGAATAAAACTTTCCACACTCAGGTCGTTTTCAATATCGATGATCTGTACATTGCGGTGCATGGCGCTTACAATTCCGGCTGTAACCGTCGATTTAAGTCGAAAAGGATTACCAACGGCCAAGACCCACTCCCCCACTTCAATTTGGTCCGAATCACCGATGGTTATAGCAGATAAATTATCGACAGGAATCTTAAGGACGGCCAGGTCGGTACTCGGATCACGACCCACCACGGTAGCCTCAAACTGTCTTTTATCATACAGGGTAACCTGTATACCCTGGTCAACCGCTCCCTCGATCACATGGTTATTCGTTACGATATATCCATTTGGACTGATAACCACACCGGATCCCACTGTTCGTACGCGCGGATTCGGAAAAAGCCGGTCCCAGATATTATCGTCCGAATCATCCTCCGGAGAAGACGGGGGCGGAGGGGGAGGATCCATTCGCCTTCCGTAGCGTCTGCCATCCCCTTCCACTCGAGCATCAATATATACGACCGCCGGCCGCACCCGGTGCACCACTTCCTTCAACATAAACCGGGGGCCCATCTTCTGTAAAGTGGAATCCGGGACCATCGTACTCGTATCTTTGCGTACTTCGGTCACTTCCACATCAGAATAAATGGGACTGGGCTCTTCATGGTAGAGGGCCAACAAGGTGCCGATCAGAATACCAATCAACAGCAGCAAAAAGCCCGTCAAGTATCGATCTCGCAATTTCATAAGTTATTCCCGCAGAATCTGTTCGAAGATGGCATCCGATGTACGGTCCTTAATGCCTTCAAGGTGAAATTTAAGATAGTTATCCAGATAGTTAATAAGTTCTTTCAACTCATCAGACTGAAAATCTACTTTAAATAACGTGGAGGTCTGAGTATTTAATGCCAATTTAATATAATTAAGTTGATTTTTTGTCAACGGATAATGGTGTGCCGTCTGTCGCTCCGGCATGACCGCCCCGTTTTCAATGTTTAAGAACCACCCTTCTCCACCGTTAGTCGCCGGATCCGATACCGTTTGTATCCCGATCCCCATCAATTCACACAATCGTAATTGAAGATAGGGAAAAACTTTACGCACCTCCACATCCGTTTTGTCCAGCCACGTAAGAAATTTATAGGTAAAATCAAAAAGTTCCCGGTTGATCTCCCCATCCTGCAAAAGCTGATTAATCAACTCGATAGAAGTTGTCATCAGAGCCATTTTCTCGAAATCCCGCTGCAGTGAAGGAGTCTTCTCCAGGTAACTGGCCTCCTTAAGCGTTTGCACCGAACGCGAAGATTTATAGTAATAAACCAGCTCCAGGATGTTGCCCACTTCAATCAATCCACTGATGCGCTTTTTGGGCTTTTTGGCTCCATGCACCATAAAAGCCAACTTTCCATGTTCTTTGGTAAAAGCGGTAACAATTTCGCTTGATTCCTTAAAATCGATCGATTTAAAGATTATCGCGGGGGATTTAAAAATCATTGGCTATCATCGATAAAATATTTATATCTTTTCTTTTTCAGAAAAGAGGCAGTTGCTGCTGCCCGGTTGGTCGTTATAATCAGACCTTACATAACTCCTTCAATTTACCATAAAATCCGTTTGTTTTGAAAATTGTCATTATCGGTGCGGGCGAAATCGGCTATGAATTGGCCAGTATATTATCCCAGGAACAGCATGACGTTACCGTAATGGACGAAGAGAAGGACCCGCTTAACGTCGTTGAAGAAAATTTGGATGTATTGACGATGGAGGGGAACGCCACGTCCGTTCGCGACCTGGTCAACGCCGGGGTAGAACGTGCCGATATAGTTATTTCGGTCACCAGTATAGACGAAATCAATATGATCGCATCGATGATCAGTAAACGGCTGGGAGCCGAAATGGTGATTGCCCGCGTGCGCAATGATGAGCTATCACGCGAGGATGCTCCGCTCAGTTCCAAGGACCTGGGTATCGATGTCCTGATCCACCCCGAACAAAGTGCCGCCCAGGAAATCGTACAGCTTCTGAAGCGAAGTGCTGCAAGTGACGTGGTAAACCTGGCAGACGGAAAGATGCAGCTGATAGGGATACGACTGGACCGCGATTCCCCCATTCTCGGAATATCGCTTGCAGAATATGCGACCGAGCATTATGACATCACATTCCGTATCGTAGCCATTGCCAGAAAAGGTCGAACGATCATTCCCAAGGGAGCGACGAAGCTGCAAGCCTTCGACCAGGTGTTTTTCATCACGAAAATGGAACAAGTGCCCGCCCTTATTAAAACGACAGGCCGCAGTGAAAAACGTATTCACAGCATCATGATTGCGGGAGGAACACCGATCGGGGCAATGGTAGCCCGCAAACTTAGCCAGGAAAGCAATGATTGGTCGATTAAACTTATCGAACCCGACTATGAAAAAGCCTCTGAGCTTGCAGCCGAGCTCGAAAATGTTTTGGTGCTGAACGGTAACGGCACCGATCCCGACCTACTGGCAACCGAGGGCATCCGGGACACCGACGCATTTATATCGGTCACCGACGACGAGGAATCCAATATTATATCTTGTTTAATGGCGAAACATATGGAAGTGCGAAAAACCATTGCCCTCGTGTCGAAAGGAGATTATATCCCATTAAGTCAGACCATCGGACTGGATGCCGCCATTAATAAAAAACATGCCGCTTCAAACGAAATTCATCGGTACGTCCGCCGGGGTAAAGTCATCGCCGTCTCGGCGCTGCAGGGCATCCAGGCGGAAGTACTGGAATTGGAGGTTGGCGCGGACTCCAAGGTAAGCAATAAACCCATTCACAAAATCGACCTGCCCGATAGTTGTGTGGTCGGCGGTATATTGAGTGGCGGCAACGTTGAGATAGCCACGGGCGATTCTGTCATTGAACCGAATGATCGAATTATCATATTTTGCCTGCCGCAGGCGGTCGAGCAAGTAACTTCACTCTTTCAGTAACCCACTGGCATGTCAAACCCATTTCGCTTTTTATCACAGGTCAACATACTGCCTGCACTGGGCGTGCTTGGCGCATTTGTATTTTTCCTGGGCTTCGCATTACTGGCCCCCGCTGTCATAGCTTTGATCTATGGCGAACCTACCTGGTTTGCATTCCTGGTTTCGGCCGTCATTGCATTTGTACTGGGCGGCACTCTATATAAAAATTTCAGGTCCGACCAGGAACTTCGCATCCGCGAAGCCTTTATTGTTGTCAGTTTCACCTGGCTATTCCTTTCCATCGTCGGAGCCCTGCCCTTTGTCCTATCAGGGGTCCTCGGCAGTTACACCGATGCCGTTTTCGAAACGATGAGCGGACTCACCACCACCGGAGCGACCATTATGGGCGGGGTTACCAGTGACAATATCCAAAATCCAGCCATCGAATCGCTGCCGCACAGCATATTATTTTGGCGCTCACTGGCTCACTGGCTCGGAGGCATGGGGATCATTGTCTTATCCATCGCTATCCTTCCTCTGCTCGGCGTAGGCGGAATGCAACTGTTCCAGGCCGAGTCTCCGGGTCCGACGACCGACAAAATCACACCCCGGGTTCAGGAAACGGCCAAATTGCTTTGGGGCATCTACGTATTGTTTACGGCCGCTGAATTTTTGCTGCTCTGGATCCATCCCACTATGGACTGGTTCAATGCCATTAATCATGCCTTTGCGACCCTGGCGACCGGCGGATTTTCTACGATGGGAAATAGTATACAGGGATTCAACTCGGCCTACATCGACACCGTGATCACGATTTTCATGTTCCTGGCAGGTATCAACTTTGCTATGCATTATCGACTGATAATCAGTGATTATAAAAGCTTCTTCAACAATCGGGAACTCCGTTTTTATTCGTTAATCGTGCTTATCTCGATCACGGCCATCAGTCTCTCCCTTTGGTTGGAGCAAAACGGTTACTCCCTGCTGGAGTCGCTTCGATACGGCTCTTTCCAGGCCGTCTCCATCATCACAACTACCGGATTTGGGACAGCCGACTATGAATTGTGGAACAGTTTTGCCCTGTTTTTTTTGCTGTTGTTGTTCTTTACCGGCGGCAGTTCGGGGTCGACCGGCGGAGGCATCAAGATGATTCGGTGGTTGATCCTGATCAAAAACGTATTCCGTGAAATCAAGCAGATTCTTCACCCCAAAGCCATACTACCCCTGCGAATCGGGCATAAAACCGTGGATTCCGATATCCAGCGAACCGTTTTGAGCTTCTTTTTGCTCTACATGTTTATCTTCGGATTCGGGGCCCTTTGTCTTGCCCTAATGGGTTTCGACATTCTGTCTTCGATCGGCGCCAGCATTGCCTGCCTGGGAAATATCGGCCCGGGATTCGGCGCTTTCGGACCGACCGACAACTACGCCCAGATACCTTACCTCGGCAAATGGATTCTCATCCTCTTCATGATGATCGGCCGCCTGGAACTGTTTACCGTCCTGGTAATCTTCTCCCCTGCGTTTTGGCGGAAGTGAGGGTTCACTCCATCAGCTCGATCTCCTTCTCCGGCATATCGCGTTCATCTACGTATTCTTCGTCTTCAGCGTAGATGATCATGTTTCGGTCTTCCAACCATTGTATGATAGCGGGCAGGAAGATCAAGGCGGTCAACAACGTCATTCCGATGCCGAGTACAGCCAGTTGTCCGATCGACCGCAACCCCGGGTGATTGGTAAACAGCAGCCCCGAAAAACCCAGCATAGTGGTTACTGACCCCATGGTGATATGCTGACCCGTGCTGGACAAGACCGACCACATACTGCAACGTCCCTCTTCCCGGTAACGAAAGGCCAGGTGAACGCCGTTGTCCTCCCCAATACCCAGTATAGCCGGCAAAACGATCAGGTTGTAAAAATTGAATTGCCATCCCAGCAGCATCATAACGGCAAATGTACATACCAGGCCGATGATCAGGGGAATAAGGGATATGAGCGCCCATTTAAATGAACGGAAGGCAGCAATCATAAAGATAAACACGAGGATAAGGGTCCCCGCTACCATATACGGGCTTTCCTTCCGCATCAATTCGAGCATTTCCGCGGCAACGATGGAGGTACTGGCCGCATAGAATTTTTCCCCGTTCTCAAGCTCCACGACTTCCACATCATTCTTGAATGCAATCGATTTACGTCCGTCCGACAATCCGACACTCGGATACACCATGACGAAACGACCGATTTCCCCCTCTTTGGTTACAAACCGGTTTTTCAAATAATCGGGGATGCGCTCAAATTTCAGCGGTTCGGTCGTCTGCGAAGCTTCCCTGAGCTGTTTCAGCTCTTTACTTTCCTCATCTTTTAAAAAGGGACTTTGCAGGAGCCCACGAACTTCGGCGATTTCTTTCAACTTCTTTAATTCTGACTGCCGGGTAGTGGGATAACGTTCCTGCAGGGCTTCCACTTCGTCTATCGTCGGACTGGTGGTATCCTGTCGCATTTTTTCTCGAAGTTGCTCCAGTATCTTCAATACCTGTTGATCGGTTTCCGCCAGAATATAGGCAGCATTGCGTTTGTGAGAGGAAAATACCTGGCTTGAAAGATCTCTGAACTCCCGGTATTCGGGAAATTCGGGCTCCAATTCACCAAACTTGTACTGAAAGCTTAATAAATTATAGTTATAGGCGACCAGGGCTAAAATTACCACCCCGGCAACTACTATCGACCGAGAAAAAGGAAAGCGCCGCTGTACTCTCCCCTTTTTATTTTCCTCCAGTCGCTCACGCAGCAGGATCCAGTTATACTTTTCAAAAATGACGAGTATGGCCGGTAAAATGAACAACATGGACGCAAGGGCGAGCAGAATCCCGGTCCCCGATATGAATCCAAATTCAGAGAAACCTCGAAAATCGGCAAACATCAACACATACAACGCCGATGCGGTCGTCACGGCACTGGTCACAATTGCCGCTCCCGTATTGAAATAGGTGCGATGCAGTGCATTGTAAATGCCGAGTCCCTCGGACCTCAACTCAATATACCGGGCGTAGTAGTGTATCCCGTAATCGATTCCCAGTCCAAACAGGATAACAAACAACACCGAGGTCATCGTATTCAGTGATCCCAGGACCCAGAAGGTAATACCAAACGTCCACAGCAGGCTAATCACCAAAGGAATTCCAATGACCAGCGCGGGAATCGGCATTCGCAGCAAATGCTTTATGAAACCGATTTGCCTCTTTTTTCGATCCGATTTGCGGTAGTTCCAATATTTTTTCAGGGTAAAATAAAACATAACCAGCAGGATTACCCCGGTAATTCCGGAAGCAAAGCTGTTTTTCACATCCCGCATAATCGACTGAAACTCATTCAGATGCCGTTTAAGCCGTCCGCCGGCCACAATCTCCATCTCCTTGTTGTAGGATTGCGGGGACATCGCAGCGATCAGGGAATCATAATCTGCAAACATGTCCTGCAAATACTGGATATCGTTGCTGGAGCCATTGGGATAAAAGTGCAGGACCATAATCGTACTGTCGTCACTGACCGGATATCGTTTGGGTATCAGTGATTCGTATGTTTGTTGAAACTCTTTAAGCTGATCATCCTTTTCCCCGGTGGTATCCTCCTCAAGTTCAACATAAAAGGGATTGGCCTTTAATTTCGCCTCTTCAATTTCGTCTTTTAAAAACTCCTTGATCTGCTCCAATTCTTTTTCAGTGGCAAAATACAGGGCATTCTCCTTCAGAACCTTTACATCTTTTCTGAACTCATACCGTTCAAAATAGGGCATGTCCATTTTGTCATAATGCATATCCATCGTCTCTTCAATCAGATCCCGGGCAAACCGTTTATTATCATCAAAACTGGGAGACTTGATCGCCACTTCCATGGGAGTACCGCCGCCCACGGTATTCTTCAATCGCTCCAGGGCCTGCACACTTTCGTAGGAGTCCGGCAGCAGATTGGCAAGGTCGGTGTCAATGCGTAACTGAAAGGCATAATATCCACTTGCTATACCGAACAAACCGGCAAGAACCAGCACCAGAAAAGGATGGTGATAGTTAAAAGAAACCAGCGGACGAAAAATTTCTAATATCTTTTTCATGAATATATTCAGAAAATACTTTTAGAAGTCCGTCGAACTTCAGACCGTGATCAATTACAAATAAATTGTATGTAAGAGTTCTTTGAAATAATCGGACGGCGGTTCCGAAGCATAATAATTTTCCGGGTAGCCGGCAGTAATAGCGATAATTGTATTCAAGGTTATCACCCACTAAATATCTTCAAACAAGGAAAAGTATACGAGCAAGGAACCGCCGTCCGATTATTTCAAAGAACTCTTAAAGATAAACTAACGCTTTCTAACTGTTAATCTTATTTTTCATTGTCCTATAAAGTTTATCGGCCACTTCTTCCCAGTTCAGATCCTGCTCCACTCTTTTTCGACCTTGCCTACCCAGTTTATCAGCTTGTTGAGGCTCTTCCAGCATCCATCGGATAGCGCGTGAGAGCTGATCGCTATCTCTTTCATTGATGATCAACCCGGTTTCTTTATCCAACACCGCATCCGGTATCCCCCCGGAATCGGTCCCGATTACCGGCTTGGCACATGCATTGGCTTCCAGGAAAACGATCCCAAACCCTTCCACATCGGGTTCAGCCGTCCTGGACGGCATCACAAACACATCACACATGTTGTAATACCGGGGAAGAGATTCGTGGGACACCTCCCCGTGAAAGTATACATACGACTCGAGATTACGCCGGCTGACCATTTCCTTGAGCGCGGCCTCTTTCGGCCCCTGCCCAACCACCACGTAAGCTATTTCCGGGATATCCTCTTTGATATGGTCAATAACCTTGATTACATCATCAATTCCCTTTCTTTGCACCAGGCGGGTAATCGTCAGCAGGATCTTCCGGTTTTCCAGACCAAGTTCACGACGTAGTCCGGAGGCATCGAAGGGATAAAAACGATCGGGATCCGTTCCATTGCGAATCACCGTCGACTCCTTATCAGAAATGCCCTGTTCGGTGAGTATGTCGCGCGTATAACGGCTTACCGGAAACCAGTGGTCCACCTGGTCAAATATCCGGGAGCGGTACCGGAGAAAGAATGGGCTTGCCGGGGTATTTTCATAGGGATTGTACAGCAGCTCACGGGCATGAGCAGCGGTAAATATTTTTTTCGGATAGCCGCTGATCTGCCGTGCAAAGATAGAGGATATCACCGTTTGCCACTGCGTATGAAAACACACTTCAATATTTTTTCTGTACACTTCGTTAGGCAAGAAGGGTAACAGAGAAAAATTTAATAAACTGTTGAACCTCCCAAATCGCTTAACCGCAAAATCAAATAGCTGGTCATCATGCCCGGCCCCGTCAACTCCGGGTGCATACACGGTAAAATCATCACACCATTGTGCCAATCGCTTGGCCAACTCGTTCGCATAAGTTTCAATTCCACCCGTATCGGGCGGAAAATCTTGTGTAATTAAAGCAACGCGCATTGAACTATTCAATAAGATAAATACAGTAAATTAATTCTGTTTCAGCCACTCGGCAAATTGACAAGTGGGCTATCAAATTTATTTAATCAGTAAATAAACGTTATATTTGCGGCCTAATTTAAGAAACCTTAGCAACAGATTAAATGAATCTTTACTCGATTAAAAAGAAATTATCCGATTTTGTCCGTTCCACATGGGGCAAACGACTGATGAAGTGGGGACAACGCATCCTCCTGGTCGTTGTGATCGGATGGTTGGTCTACGAATTGACCAAGATCGGCTGGTTGAACGTTTGGAAGTCGCTTCCCACGAGTCCTACATTTTACCTGTTATTCGTTTTCTTATACCTTTCGCTGCCTTTATTTGAAGTCTTCATCTACCGGATCACGTGGAGTTACAACGTCGTCAAAGCGTTCCCCATCTTCCTTCTGAAAAAGATCTATAACAAGGATTTGCTGGGATACTCGGGGGAGGTTTATTTCTTTTTATGGGCTCGCAAGTTCCTTGGACTCAAAAACTCCCAGGTTTTAAAAACGATCAAGGATAATAATATCATCTCTTCGATTGCCTCCACCCTGGTCTCCCTGGGATTGCTGGCAGCGTTTTTCTTCACGGGGCAGATTAAGATCGTGGAGTGGCTCGGAAATCAAAATCAGATATATGTGATTGGCGGGGCATTACTGATCGTTATCATCACCGCTTTATTTATACGCTTCCGTCACTATGTTATATCCATGCCGATGAAAACGGCTTTTTCCATTTTCGGCATCCAGATATTCCGCCTGTTGCTGGGACAATCCATCAACCTGTTGATGTACATCGTGGTCATTCCTTCCACCCCCTTTTATGTCTGGTTCACCCTGCTGTCTGTCGAAATCATACTCTCACGCATCCCCGTACTGCCCAATCGCGACCTGATCTTCACCGGTGCGGGCATCAGTTTATCCTCCCAGCTTCAAGTCCCCGAAACCGAGCTAGCCGCCCTGCTGGTGGTTAAAAGCGTCCTCAACAAGGTCGGCAACTTTGCCATCTTCGGGGTGGTAACGTTACTGCGCAAAAGCGAGGCCGTCCCTATGCCCAATCCCGACCAGGAAACCATTACCTACGAAGCGGAAGATCTGACGCAGGCTACTGAATCAACTAAGTAGCCAGGCGTGGGAAATATTAGTCTTCCGGGTAATTCGCCTCTCAAAGGGCAGGACAGGCATCCAACGTGGAGCGGGTGCTTTCGAACAACCGGGCGGCGGCTCCTTGCTCGGAAACTTTTCTTCAATCACTGGCAATGAGTGGTTGATTGCCATATACAGGGTGATAGCAATTACAGCTTTATAACCAGAAAATTTTAATGCTTCGGAACCGCCGCCCGGTTGTTCGAATGGTGCTTCCCTGCTCAGGCGTGGGAGGGATTTGCCAGGCGGTCTTTTTGATCAAGCAGATTAAACTCACTCTTGTTCGATTTTAAACGATTCCAGGTCTTTTCGGCAAACTGGTTAAAGGGCTGTTTTTCATGATACCAGCCGAAATGCAGGCAATAGGGAGTCGCCTGCAGGTAATCCCCTTTTCCGGGTATGAACGAAAAGAGCTTGATAAGCAGATTCCGAATAAAACTGTTTTTCAGTCCCCGGAAATTGTAGACAAATTCGTCGCAATAGTAAGTACAAACCACATATTCAAAATCCGGATCGTGCGAAGTAAGATCGCCTATGTAATCGAGCTGGGGACTTGTATGTCCCTGCAACCAGGGATAGACCGGTATATTCAACTTTGCCATGGCCATGGCCAGACTCCACTCGCAGGACTCTTCACTTCTACCGTGTTCCAGGGTACGACTGCGAAAATGGGTTTCATCCTTTCGGGACAGCATTTCCTGCGCCAGGGTGCACACTTTTTTAGTGGTACTGTAATCCCGGGCATAAATCATTCCCGTTTGTACCCGACTGAGATAGGTAAGGCCAAACTTTTTCAGCGTGCGTTGTCGCCGGCGCAA
The DNA here is from genome assembly GCA_913057825.1 of uncultured Balneolaceae bacterium. Classification (GTDB taxonomy): domain Bacteria; phylum Bacteroidota; class Rhodothermia; order Balneolales; family Balneolaceae; genus CAJXOW01. Next base: position 27,717 of record CAJXOW010000042.1, read on the forward strand.
AAAGATATCAGCCAGAATACCGATATTCTTGGGGCCGCCGAAAAAATTGTCCGATACCTGCGTCCCTGTAATGGTAAAAGGATGGGGATTAAAAGATTGCCACAGGGGATCCGGATCCTTGCACCAGATGATATCGCTGTCCAGGAAAAGATTACGGTCAAATACCAGGTACTCGTGGAGGTTATGCTTAAATCCTACGATCGAGGTGTGTGCAGGCGAGAGGATATGAATAACATCGAATACGTCCGACAAACCATGCTCCTCCAGATATTCAAGGTGCTGCTTTTCACACAGCAATGCGACAGGACGCTCATTGTCATGTCGACGAAGCGAAACCACCGACGCTACGGCGGATTTCAGATATTTCACATCACCGTACGTAGCGTAAATATATCCTTCGTGAGCTAAATTTTGTTGTTTTACAGATCGTAGCATTATAGCATATTATATTCTTGGCTAAATATAAGTTTAAATTGCAGACTTAAAAATATCAGCCCTTTACTCTTTTTCGCAGGGTTTCCATCAGGGTATCGAACCCTTTCTTTCGGATAATATTCTGGAATGAACGCCGGTAGGAATCTACGGTTGATACTTCATCGATAACCATATCAGTAATCACCCATCCTTCCGTTTGTTCCTGCATCCGATAGTCTACCGGAACACGCGCATCATCCAGCAATGCCATTGTTTTTACATAAGCGCTATCCTGATCTACGGCAATTTTCTGATACGTCACCTCGGCACGGTAAATATCCAACTTATTCAGGGACTGATCGCGTACTACCCGCGAAAATAGATCAACAAAATTCTCGCGCCTTTCTTTTGACAGCGTATCATAGGTAGTTTCCAGTGCATTTTTTGCCATGGTCCGATAATCGATGATATTATTGATCATGTCTTTAAGACGATCCCGCTGCTCCTGGGTATATTCGCTGCCTTTGGGACCCAACAAATCTTTGACTTCCTTATCCCGTTCTTCCAGAAGCTGACGGATTTTAACACTATCAGAGTCTGCCGCAGCCTGCGCTGGAACGGAGACTAGCATGCCCCCCATCGTAATAACGAGCATTACGAGAAAAACTTTGGGTATAATCAAATGTTTCACAATATGTTGTGAAAAGTACTTCATATAGAATATTTTATCTGGAATTCATCAAACTTTAACAAATAACGAAATACCTCCTCACAAATTACGAGCCGTCCTGAATGTTCATAAGCGGTATGCCCGCCGTATGGTATAATTCGGCCATGTCCTTGTTGAACTGGTATATACGGCGCTTCATATCAACCTCGAGTTCCAGCTTGTTTTTGAGGGACTCGATCAAGTCCTTGACTTCCCCCATTCCCAGGTCGTAATCGAGCTGTTCCTGCCGCAACCACTTCTTGCTGGTAAGCAGGGCTTCGTCGGTATATTCCATCTTAACTTTCGATAAACTCGCCTGCTTATATTTTTCATTGATCTCGATCGCAATGCCTTCCTTTGCCGCCTTTTTCAATGAACGCGCCTGCTGATACTGCACTTCCCGTTTTTCGACCTCGTTCAAGATACCGTTGATATTCAAATTCTGCCTGATGGCCAGACCAAAACCGGCGGAAGCGTAATTGGTATTATTAATAATAAACGGGTTATCTTGTCTGGGACGATTGGGGGTATTGGCATAACTTGCCGTCAGACCGAGAAATAGCGACGGCAAAGCCTGTGCTCGTTGAGCTTCCATACCGTATTTTGCAGCCCGAATACCTGCTTCGATGCGTTGTATTTCATTTCGGCTATCGAGGGCATGCCGCTTGTAATACTGTACCTCCCGAATTTTGGCCGGTATCGGATCCAGAAATCGATCGGAGGGTTCAAACGTTACCGAATCGGAGGTTTGAAGCACTTCATCCCAGGTACGGCGGACAAAACTGCCTTCCATCTTAACTTCCGCCGCTCGAATTTTGAATCGGGATTTGTATACCCTGAACTTATAGATGTCGGATTGATCCAGTTCACTATCTTTGTCTTTTTCAAGCTCATCGATTTTTTCTTCAATCTTTTCAATCTGGCTGCTCGCATTGTCCAGGAGACGCTCCACCTCCATGATCATGATATGACTATAGTAGAGCTCGAAAAGCCGCAGCCGGGCGTCCGCTTTCTGTCGGCTGAACTCTTCCCGTGCCGCCTGGGCGCCGGCTCTTGCCGCTTTAATTGCATTATCGATAGCCCCCCATGTAAAAATCGGTTGAATGGCTTGTACCTCGGCCCGAGTAAAGATGGCCCAGTCCTCCCAGTTGTTTTCCAGATTGGGATCCAGGTAAAATTCATCCTTCGGGAGTTTCCTTCCATTTGGCAGTGTACTGTCACTTTCAACCCCGGGAATCAGGCCATGTTGAGTGGATAGTTCAATCTTGGGAAGGAAGCGCTGATCTTTCGCCTTGGCTACATCAAGCTCGGCCAATTGAATCTTTTTACGCTCAAAATCGATTTGATCGGCATTTTCAATACCACGTTGAATAAATTCATCCAGCGAAATTTGGAGGGTATCCCTCTCAGCGGCACCTGCCTCAGCCGACCACACAGCTACTACAGGGAGCCATAGCAGTATGAATAATGAGAGGATTTTTTTCATGATCACCGGATTATTTAAAACAAAGCCATTGATTCACTGCAACTCGCGCAATGTTCTCCATCAATTAATAAAAGAATAGCCCCTATATCGGGGCGTTTGAAAGCGGAGAGAGAGGGATTCGAACCCCCGGTCCCGTAAAACGGGACAACGGTTTTCAAGACCGCCGCATTCGTCCGCTCTGCCATCTCTCCATATAATGCGAAAACCGTGTTGTTAACGCAACTAAAGCTTAACTAGTGTATTAAAGGTTTTGATGTGCAATTTGCCGGGTATGGTGGCTTCGGGGAAAGCATTCGAATTCGATTTGATTACTTTGCTTTTTTCGTCCTCCCCCTTGCCCCCTCCGAAGGGGACGTTTTTTCACCTGGAGCGCCAACAAATTCCCCCTTCGGAGGGGGCAAGGGGGAGGACGAAAAAAAGCAATAGCTCTGTCATTACGTCAAAAACTGACCGATAGCTGCAATACTTTACGTTTCCCGAAGTGCCTCGGCACCGGATACAATTTCGGATATCTCGGTTGTAATAGCTTCCTGCCGCGCCTGGTTGTATTCCAACCTCAATTCCTCTTGAAGTTCGTTAGCATTCTCGGTAGCATTATCCATGGCCGTCATCCGTGCACCCTGCTCAGCTGCATTGGAATTCAACACCGCTTTCCATAGCTGCATATTTAAATGTTTGGGCAGAATATGGTCCAGTATATTACCGGCCTGGGGTTCATATATATAATCGATAGTCGCCAGTGATTTTTCCTTCTTCTGCGGTTCACCGTTCAGTTTACCCGGATCGATCGGCAGCAGTTTCTGAACGCGCCGTTTTTGAGTCAGCGCCGTAACAAACTCATTATATGCCATATACACTGCATCATAGTTCCCTCTGACAAATTCTTCGACCACATTCTCCATGATATTGCAGGTGGTATGATAGGCCAGGTCGTCAAAAAATCCGGAATAGGATTGGTCGATCGGATATTTACGACGTTTAAAATATTCCGTCGGCTTTTTGCCGATAGTGTAAAGCGAAAGTTTTTTCTGCCGGAGGTATCGCTTGAAATTAGCTTCCACCTTGGACTGTACCACTTTAAAGAGATTGTTATTGAAAGCCCCGCACAATCCCCGGTCAGAGCCGATAACAATGAATAAAATTCGTTCGGTGGTAGCCGGTTTTCTCAGCAGCACATTGTCGCCCTCCGCACTACGCACCAATCGACCTACCACTTCCCTCATTTTGCGGGCATAGGGACGGGTGGCAATAATCCGATTCTGTGCTTTTCGCAATTTTGCAGAAGCCACCATTTTCATGGCGCGTGTAATCTTCTGCGTATTCTGGACCGACTCGATCCGATTTCGAATGTCCCTTAGATTAGCCATACGTTTAGGTTAAGAGGCTTACTGTTCAGCGGTTTCTTCTTTCTTCTCCTCGGACGATTTCTCCTTCTGGGCATTAATCTGCTCCACGACCGACTCGGCCACTTTAGAAAGTTTCTCGGCAAACTCTTCACTAAGCTCACCCGAATTGGCCAGTTTTTTCATCTCGTCCTCGTACTTAACCGATATACGCTCCAGATATTCCTCCTCGAAGGTTCTGATATCCTCCTTGTTCACTTCCTCGAGCAGTCCGGCGTCGTTGGCATACAACAATGCGATCTGTTTTTCAACCGACAGGGGTTGGTTGACATCCTGTTTGAGCAATTCAACCGTACGCTCACCACGTCGAAGCTGTCGCTGCGTACTGGGATCGAGGTCAGATCCGAACTTGGCAAAAGCCTCCAGTTC
>CAJXOW010000043.1 GCA_913057825.1 uncultured Balneolaceae bacterium
TCATACCAAATGGTTAGTTTTTTACAAGTGTAAAGGATGTCCCCGAACACCTGTAAAGGATGTGCCCGGTCTGCACAGGAGGGGGAAAGGGGGAGGACCTGCCTAAGAAAATATCGTCGAAACTTCTTATGGTAGTCTCCGAGACATGTCCTAAGCGTGCTGATATTTCCTGGTTAATTAATTTTGCAAATGATCTACTGAGAATTAAATTACTAAATCATTAGAAATTTTTCTGGTTTAAATAACCGTTAAACCATTACATTGTAACTTGTTATACATTAACCTAAATAATTATTGATCGGGGGATACTTATTATGAGTAATTCGAACGATGAACGCTCTGATGCCGGTAAAGTATCACGCAGCGACTTTCTGAAAGCATCCGGTGCACTCGCAGCGGGTTTTACCTTTTTACCAAGCTCGGTCGTTTCCGGGCTGGGACATAAAATGCCGAGTGATAAATTGAACATCGCGGGTATCGGGGTTGGTGGCATGGGACGCCGCAATCTGCATAACATGAAGAGTGAAAACATTGTTGCTCTTTGCGATGTTGACTGGGAATACGCCGCCAAATGTTTTAACGATTTCCCGGATGCCCAGAAATATGAGGATTACCGGGTGATGTTTGACGAAATGGGCGATCAAATCGATGCGGTTGTTATCGCGACGCCCGATCATACTCATTATGTAACAGCGGCCGATGCCATGCGCCGCGGCATGCACGTGTTTCTTCAGAAACCACTGACCAAATCCGTTTACGAATCCCGTAAACTCACCGAAATTGCCAACGAAACGGGAGTGGTTACTCAAATGGGTAACCAGGGCAACTCGGCCTCCGGTATTCGTAAAATTTGCGAATGGATTTGGAACGGTGAAATTGGCGAGGTAAGGGAAGCTCACTGTTGGACCAATCGACCGATCTGGCCGCAAGGTCTCGAAGTGCCGAGCGAAACGCCAAGCGTTCCCCCGACGCTAAATTGGGATCTGTTTGTCGGTCCGGCCAAGTGGCGTCCCTATCATCCTTCCTACACTCCCTGGAACTGGCGTGCATGGTGGGATTACGGTACCGGCGCTCTCGGTGATATGGGGTGCCATATATTCGATCCGGTTTTCAAGGCACTGCAGCTGGGACATCCCGACACGATCGAAGGCAGCTCTACACGTGTCTTTACCGAAAGTGCCCCGCGTGCCGAAAAAGTCATTTACGAATTTCCCGCACGAGAGAAAAAACGCAACGTCGAAATGCCGCCCGTGAAAGTCACGTGGTCGGACGGCGGATTTATGCCCGAGCGGCCGGAAGGTTTGCCTGACGGTAAAGTGATGGGTAACAGCGGTGGCGGTGCGATGTTTGTCGGCAGCAAAGGTACTCTTATCTGCAGCACATATGCCCTGGATCCCTACATCATTGGGCGTGAAGAGGAACCCGACGCTCCCAAGATTTTCCGCCGCATTCCCGATGCCATGGGGGGCGGACATGAAATGGACTGGGTGGAAGCCTGCAAGGAAGATGATCCCGACAAACCCAGTTCGAACTTCAACTATTCAGGTCCCCTCAATGAAGTCGTGGTAATGGGCAACCTGGCCACGCGACTTCAGAGCCTGAACCGTCCGCTCCAATGGGATGGTGAAAACATGAAGGTCACCAATATCAACAAAGAAGACAAGGTTAAGTTCGTCAGCAACTACGACTTCAAAGTAGTGAGCGGTGACCCGAAGTTTAACGTGCAATATGAAGAGTTCGATGCCCAGGAAGCAGCCGCACGATATGTGAAGCCGGAATATCGAAAAGGCTGGGAATATTGAGGTGAAAGGTGAAGGGTGAAAGATGAGCCTGGAGCGGTGTTAGAGTTTATTGACTTTAAGACCGGCTAGCTCGTATGCTTTCACCTCAGCTCGAGGCTGGAAGCTGGAGGCTCGAAGTTATTCTTGCGGGTTTGCTTGTTGTGTTAACCGTAAATATAACTTTGTGCTAGTAGTTGATTTATGCTTCGAGCTTTGAGCTTTCAGCTTTGAGCCATAAATGATCGTCACTTGGACGATCATTTATGGGTTACTTTGGTTTTAACAGCAATTATCAATCTAAATTCTATTATCTACTATGAAATCATCAACTTTAATGACGTTTTTGCTTTCTTTTCTGCTGCTGACAGCTTGCGGCAGTGGGGAGCAGCAAGACCAACAAACTGAAATGAAAGCCGAAACAGCTAGCACCAAACAGATGGAATCAGCTGAGCCCAACACCCTGACGAAAGCTGAAAAAGAAGATGGATGGAAACTTCTGTTCGACGGGGAGTCGACCGAACACTGGCGGGGATATAATGATGAAAAATTTCCCGAAGAGGGATGGGAAGTTAAGGATGGCATTCTTACAGTCTTGTCGTCGGACGGCAGCGTCGAAGGGCGCGGCGGCGACATCGTTACCAAGAAAAAATATGAGGACTTTATCCTGAAGCTGGAATGGCGCGTATCGGAAGGCGGTAACAGCGGCATCTTCTATGCCGGTATTGAGCAAGACGGCATCCCGATTTACTGGTCCGCCCCCGAAATGCAGGTCCTCGATAATGCCAATCATCCGGATGCCAATAAAGGCAAAAACGGGAATCGGCAAGCCGGTTCGCTCTATGATTTGATCCCGGCCCAGCCGCAAAACTTCACCGGTCACGGAAAGTGGCAGCAGGTCAAGATCGTCGTCGATGGCAATCACGTCGAACACTGGCAAAACGGTGAAAAAGTGCTTGAATACGACCGTTGGACGCCCGAGTGGTATGAAAAGATCCGCAACAGCAAGTTCGCGGATCATCCGGAATTCGGCGATGCCAAGAAAGGTTATATCGGTCTCCAGGACCACGGAAACAAAGTGGACTTCCGCAACATCAAGTTAAAAGAGCTTTAAGTTAAAAAAGGCCCGTCAGCGACGGGCCTTTTTTGCTCCACGCTCCAAGCTCCACGTTTATATCTGCCGGTAACGTTGTTCTGTATCTACACCTTTATTATATCTTTAAGAATTTAAGCTTGGATGTGAGACGTAAGAATTAGTTACTCGGTAAAATTCCAGCTATTAATACTGACCTGTGTCCACCACCGGGTGTACAAGCAGGAAAAACGTGGAGCCTGGAGCTTGGAGCCTGGAGCAACAATACCCCCGGCCAAATGCATTTGGCCGGGGGTATTGTTATTTAATCAATAACATCTTTCGCGTTTGGGTTAAACTGGCACTCTTGACCCTGTAGAAGTATACACCGCTGGATAGCGAAGAGGCGTCAAAGCGAACCCGGTGCGTACCGGCTTGTTTACGCTCGTTAACCAAGGATGCCACTTTCTTTCCCAGACTGTTGTAAATCGTTATCTGAACGTTCGCCGGTTGAGGGATCTCATACTTTATTTGGGTCGTCGGATTAAAAGGATTGGGGGCGTTTGGATAGACGGTAAAACTCTCAGGCACCTGCCGGTCACCTTTAACAGAAGTTGCTACCCGATTATTGGCGTACCATGATATTTTGCTGTCACGTTCCGATGCAGCAAATATATCTATATCACTATCACCATCAAGATCTCCCGTTCGTATCTCCCCACTTCCATGAACCGCGGTTGTAATCACTTGCGACGTCCGGTAACCAAATTCTGAATTCCTAATCCATACGATACGACCATTTTTAATATCATTCGCCAGTATATCAGGCCGACCGTCATTATCGACATCGTCCGTATATAAATTGGCAATCTCCATATCACTGGCTATCCCCAGCCCTTTACCAAAACTGCCGTTAGAGTTTTCAAACACTACGATGGAATTGATATCATGATCGGCACCGATAATCAGATCGGCATATCCATCCCCGTTGTAATCGGTCAATGATACCTGTCTTTTGTCAGAATCCCGGTTACTTATCGGTTGGGGATCGCTAAATCCGGTGTTGGTATTTTCAATCCAGTGCAGGCTGTGTCCGTCGTAGCTACCGAGCACAGCGATATCATCATCACCATCATTATCTATATCGCCAACTGCAATATCATCGACAAAGCCCCAAAAATCAGTTTCGATGGCTTCAGAACTTCCAAGTCCCAATCCTGTATTTTCATACCAGTATAAACTGCTGTCTCCTCTTGCAACAATAACATCCGCGTAATTATCTCCATTGATATTACCGGTTCTGATGACTTTAATACTCGGGCCGTTCTCTTTAATAAGGGTCGGCTCCCCCAAACCCACTGCCGTGTTTTCATACCAGGCGAAACCATGATGAACTCCGCTAAGTAATACATCCTTGTTGCCGTCCGCATTCAAATCTACTGCGGCGAGTGCATCTAAAAGGGAAAGGGAATCTGCAATAATCTTTTGTTGGCCAAATCCGCTCTCCACATTTTCATACCATGTAAATTTACCATCGTTTTCAGAAGCCGCTACCAGGTCAAGGTCTCCGTCCCTATCCATGTCAACAGCCTCCACCTGCTTTACCCCGGCAATGGCATAAGGGTCCAGTATGGAAAAGTCGCCAAACCCCCCATTACTAAGAGATATTGAATACAAATTATCTTTAAATATGTCGGTTCCCAGCAATTCCGGCTGGCCATCATCATTCAAGTCAACCGGGATCATGTCAGTAATCTTAAACCGCTCATGTACAGTGCCTTGGCTGGAATATCCGAACAGGGTCTGCTCATACCATACAAAATCGTTAAAGTCACTTTCCAATATTAAATCAAGATCACCGTCCGCATCTACATCGGCTGTATGCAGGTTGCCAGGATATTCGAGGGAGTCAAGCTCCTGCTTGGCCTCAAAGCCGGACCCATTATTCCGATACAGGTATACAAATTCATCCGATACAGCAAACAGGTCGGTATCCCCGTCTCCTTCGATATCGGCTGCCTCAAATTCATCATAGTACAACCCGGAGTCCGACGACTGGTATGATGCTTTGAAACCGCCAGCCGAGTTCTCAATCCATCGCAGTGCATCGGTATATCCATATGCAATATCCGAATACCCATCTGCATTCACATCCACTACTTCCATAATCTCAATATCGAAATCATTTCTGATCGTCTTCTGAGCGCTAATGCCCTCTGCGGTATTTTCGTACCATACCAGTTCCCTGGTCTGATTGAATCCTCCCAGATAAGCCACTAAATCCCGGTCACCGTCCGAATCCAGATCGTTGGCAATTAGATAATCAACTTCCTTATCGGATCCTTCTAATTCGGTTTTTGCCCCAAATGAACCTTGCTTGTTCTCATATCCGACCAGCCTCAACCCGTCCTGGGTGCTGGCAACCACTTCATCATATCCATCAGCATTTAAATCCAGGGTCGTTATATGATTGACATCTCCCGTCGAATCATCGATCACCCGTTTCATACCAAGTCCATCTTCAGAATTTGCATACCAGACCAACATCCCCGAACCGTTTGCATGAGTGATGACATCCACATGTCCGTCGTCATTTACATTGGCCCTGGTAATATGTACAGGACCCGGCAGCTCTGATTGATTGACAATCTGTTGAGCACCAAACAACGTGTCATCCGCAATATTTACCCGGTTTTGATCGTCGGGTCCGGCCTCGTATTGAGTTGAACCTGTAGTCTGTGCCTTTGAAACATTGATAGATGCGGCTGTCAAAAGCAGAAAAATTCCCAGAACCCTGATCGTATTCTTCAAATTTGATAATCCTGATACGTTCGCAGCTGAATGCATGAGCATATATTTTATTGAGATTGTCTTCTCCCCCCGCTTACTGGCAGCTATAATTTATAATAATCATTCAAGCTTCCAAATGGTGATTAATAAATACGGATTTCGAGTCAGCAAGCCGCGGAGAAGATCGAATGTTAACCAACGAGGGGTGCCTCTCTTAAAACATTGAACTTTATAACACTTCTTTCCCTCTTCCACGGGCAATCAAGGGTTTGTAGCTTTCAAGTTCCTCCATGACATCATCATCCGTTAAGTCAATTTCCATTCCCCGTTCGGCCGACAAATAAGCCGCCATGCACAAGCGGGTGATATGCAGTCCGAACTCCCAGTTTAACATTCCATCCTCGCCATTCAGGAAGGCATTCCGGGCGTCGGCGAGTTCTGCCGGGAAGCCCAGTAAATCGGGCTCGTTGGGCTGCATCGGCATGAGTCCGCGGCTGGCGGTCGCTTTCTCCATGCCCGAATCGGCATCGCTGACCGATTCTGCCGCCTGATCGCCGATAAAGATTTCCAGGGGTGAATTTTGTGTGTTCATTTCGAGAGCATAGCCCGGTCCGAGCCCGTCGGCTTGCAATTTCAAACCGGTTTTATCGTACATCCAGGAATTGGCGAACTCAGCTTTCAACTGCTGACCGGTTTCCGGATTCCGGTAAGTTATGACGCCCGTACAGTAATCCTCGGCGGGCGTTTGCTCGTAGTCCACTCCCATCGTTTCTTTTAATTGATCACGATACTCGGGCTGTCCCCATTTAAGCAGCGATACATCGGCGGAAACCGATACCGGCTCCAGGAAGTCGATCGCTTTACCCGGCGGCGTCAAGATGAACTGGGCCATGGCGATGCTGTGACATCCCATATCCAGAAGTACTCCACCGCCCTGCCGCGTGGGATCCCAGAACCAACCGCTGTGGGGACCCGAATGTTCCTGGGTGCAGCGAGCCAGGGAGATCGGACCCATTTCGTGCATCTGGGGTTCCAGCTGCTTCCGGGCATTATGAAGCGACTGCATGTGGAGCTGATTTTCAAAATAAGCGGTATCCAAACCGGCCTCCCCTGCGAGTTCAACCATGCGGCGCGCCTCCCCGACGGTGCGCCCCAGAGGCTTTTCACAAATGATGCCGTCAAGTTCGGCCGCTCCTTCCAGGGATTCACAAATTTTCTCCACAATTTCCACGCGCGCAAAATTGGGTGCCAACACAGCAGCCGCATCGCAGCGTTCACAAAGTTCATTGATTGTAGTAACCACCTCAGCTTTCCCCAAATCGTTATCACGGATTTTCCGTGACAACATTTCAGCTCCGCCGCGCTCCAACAGGACAGCCACCTCCACATTACGAACCTGTTTCAAAGCTTCCACTAAATTATTCGCAATAAATCCAGCTCCAATAAAACCCAATTTAAGTGTATGCATATGGTATTATCGCTTTTAATACTTGGCAGCAGTTAAACGGACTTATACCGTTCTATCGCGAACCTCCCAAAAACCCGGGGGATACATATCGACAAAGCCCGTCCGGCTGATTGAAAAAATGTATTTAAACCGAGAAGCAAAATAGAATTCTGGTAGAAGCACTACAAAATAGATCTTAAACAATGATATCTTGCCGACTTTCAGCCGCTAAAAAATGCCATTCCGTTTTCAGCCCGGTTGATTCGGCTATCGATTACGAGAATAGCGCCAAAACACTAAACCAGTCATTTGCCTATTAACCAGGTCTTTAAAAAGATATTCCTGAGCGGAATTACAGGGTAACTTTCACAACTCCTCCAACACCTGCTCCAGCTCTTCTACCGTTAAGTCATTCGTAAACAGCGGCTGACCCGGTTCCATGATGCGGCTTTCGGATAATTTCCCTATATATACCGCCCCGAATCCGATGTTTTGAATCAACTTGTCAACCACGGTAAGGGATGGATCATGGTCACCGGCATAGGGTATTGCTCGATGCCCTCCTTCTCGAAAAGCCTGCTCTTGCAGGTGTTTGTAATAGATCGTATTGAACGCCTTGACCAGGTGTGCATATGGAAAGTATCCGGCCACATACTCGGAGGCTGTTTTGCTGCTCTCGCTCAATTCACGAACCATGATGCCATCACGAGTTGGAAAAGGATTAGTCGTGTCGATTATGGTCTTTCCCTCCAGCGCCTCCGTTTTTTCGGCGACATCTTTAATCGCTTTAAACGGAACCGCAAGCACAATAAACTCTCCGAACGATGCGGCCTCGCTAACCGTTCCACGGTTTGCGTTTTCTCCCGCCTCCTTGACAAGTGAATCGAGCTGGTCGGGGTGTCGTGAACTAAAAAAGACCTCATATCCCGCCTTCGCCAAATGTCGTCCCAAGGTTCCTCCTATACTGCCCGAACCGATGATGCCTACTTTCATGATTTACGTTTTTTATCAGTTATTTTCAACAATCGTTCGTTGTTAATGACGTCTTCTTAACAAGAATCAAGGCTTCTTACTCTTTTGAGATAGTTCTTCGGCAGTGGTTCAACCATTTGCCGGTCTATGCTTAACAACCCGTCACCCCCTTGCCTAATCATATTAATAATAATCTGACCCTAAATCACTTATTAATAATTTCACAACAGATTTTTTGTAAAACCGGCCGGTGAATTCGAAAATCTTGGTATTCTGCAAAATACAACATTGACGAAGAATGTAATCTAGCCTGTTGCTTCAGATAGCAGTATTACTCCCCGGAAAACTTACGATCAATAAATCACCGGGCGTTTTTCAGGTGATCCCACATAATATTCAGGGGCTATACGACAAGCTTAGATTTAGGCCAAAGGGTTGATGGGACTCGTCGTTGCCGGTATCTCCCGGCGATCGATATAAATCGAACTGTATGGTGACATTATTTTTCCAACCGGCGACTCTCCGCATTGGCAGTCCCACTCCCGCTCCATAGGTCCATTGCTTATAGTAATGAATTTCGGTGGGGTCCTGGTAAAATGAAATCTCGTTTTTCTCCGCACTAAAACCGTTTCTAAAATAGAGTATATCGAACAGACTGATTTCCAACCCAAGGGTTAAGCGCGTCTGTTCATCAGATTTGGTGACGTTTTCATAGGATGTATAGATAGCTGCCCGATAGGTGTTTTCAAACGCTGCATTCGAACCATTGTTTAAATAAAGCAGTTCATGCTGCATACCGATGCGCAGCACTGTCGGCAAATCATACGCTTCATTCCCCAGCTTCATCTGACCATTTACGAGATTCTGGATTCCACTGCCAACCGTAAATCTGTATTTCAAATCCGGTCGCACCTGTTGACTCTTTCGATACGTCGCCGCCACTCCAAACCCAAGAGCGCTGGCCGTCTCCTCTGTATTTTCACCCACTCTCAACGGAAGATCCAATCGATACCCAACCTGTTCCAGGTTAACTCCCACGGCTACGTTCGGACTTGCTCTCCAAGCCAGGGCAGCCGACTTAATACTTTCTGTCAACTCTACTTCGGAAGTCGAAATTTTATACCGGTCCGTTGATGCAAATCGATGTCCCGCTACAGCCAGGAAAATCTGATTACCAATCCTGGCGCTGGTCCCCAGAAATTGATACATCGATCCCCTTTGAGATCGTGAATCTCGTCCGGGCCTGACAAAAAAGGAGTGATCAACTCGCAGCGGATCGGCAAAACCGATCATGGAAGGATTGTGATGAATTCCGTAGGTCCCATCTGCCAGCGCAATACTGTTGTTGCCCAGCGCCATGGAACGCATACCGGGATTCATATCCAGTTGAAGACTGCCAGAGTAGAGCGTAGACTGTGCCATTACCGGTTCGGTAATGATGCCGGAACACAGCAGTAAACTCACTATTAAAACAGTAAGCACGGAGCGGCCGTACCTAATCGCGGGGAATAAAATTAATCTCAACAGGTAAAGATGCATAGCATGTTAATTTCTGTGGATGGGTATTTGAGCCGTCAAACCATATACCGCCTGAACATCATACAAGGTGTTTATCGGAATTTTGATGAAAAAACCCGGTTGGAAATTCATCCCGTTGTATTGAAGATGGGAAGCTATTTCATAGGAGGCGGGGACGTGGTCATAATCCTCCCTTTGATTTAGAGCCCAATACTGTCCCAACAGGCCGAACGATGCGTTAAAATAGGGAGAGTGAAAATAGAATATTCCACCATAATGAAAGTAGCCGCGATCCAGGTTCTCGTCTTCCGAACCGAATGCCTCTTTCTGGTAAGACCAGTAGGCCAATCCCGTTCTCAACCGGAAATCCACGTGATCGTTGAGTCCCAGTCGTACGTTATAGTAGAGATGAATCGGCAAAAAATCGTCTTGAAACGCATCCACTCGTTCCACGGTCGTCATGCGGCCCGAGAAATAACCGCGTTGGTCGGGAAAATCGGGCTGCGGCATCGACGGAAAACGAACCCCAAGCTCCAGGTAGCTAAGTGAGTCCGATGTAACATCCGACGATATATACCACTCAACTCCTATATACAAATTACCCACCGTCGTATGTGGATCCTGGGCATCGAGTCCGTCGTCGTCGATATATTGCCAGTGAGAAAGCGGCAGTTCTCCGACGAGGTAGAACCGGGGATCCAACTTCAACCTACCGAAGAGAAACATGGAACTCGACAACGCGGAGGGATGATCGCTATCCCGGAAATCATTATCGCGGGCAAACTTCATCCATTCAACACCGATTCCTTCGGCCGTATGCGATTGAGTCCAGACAGACTGAGCCGCTCCGGGCAGAGTCGACAAACCTAAAATTAATAAAACTAAAATCAGCGTACCCCTTTTAATACTCTCATAACCTATTAGATGCATAAGCCATTTTGTATGTGTAGATTGATGAATTCAAACTACACATTTTAATAGAAATGGAAAAATCAAAGGGCGTGAATTGATAAATTAACAACTGAATAAAGGCACTCCGGTACAGGTTCTCCGAACAACCCGAAATACTATATTTTTTAAGCTAAATATTTTCAATGTTAACATAATATAATATATAGGGGTTCTTTTTTTAATTTCTTTGTTATATATTCATTGTATATGAGGGGTTGAACAACCGAAACCAAAGGTTAACATATCGAACTTCAAGAATAACTATAGTCGTGCACACCCTGTCTATATATCCAATGGGGCGTGCCGGGGATTTATTTGGAGTAAACCGTTAATCGGATTTGATCAGGTTTTCAATCTCTTCTTCATTGGTGTATGTGTCCTCAACGCATACCCTTACCATTAATCAATTAAGGAGAGGAACATGAGTGGCTTAATAAACCAGCTACGATATTTCGCATTTACTTTTGTGCTCGCCCTACCACTAATCTTCGTCACCTCCGCCTGGGCCCAGGATCAACTTCCGGGTGCTCCAAAAGGATGGGACGGGCGGATGCTTCAGCAGGCTCAACAGGCTCAAGGGCCTTTTATCAATCCTACTTTTCAACAAGATGAATCAACTTTCTCATCCACGGTTTACACCTTTGATGACATTGTCATTTTCTCCTATTTCGATGACACGGAAATAACCATTGTCAGCAGTACAGGGGACACCGTGGCTGTCGATACACTGGCTCGCAATACCTATAAATCTCACAATTTCAGCTCGGGGGTCTATAGCGTAAATGGGTCCAAATCGTACACGCTGCTTATTGGAGACCCGCTTAGTGCCTCGGTGCAGGGTTATTTCGCCGTCGACCAGTCGGGTCGGGGGACCTCTACCCTGCTTAATACCTATATGATGAGCAACCAGTTCAATCAAGAGCGGTTTATCGTATTCGCCTACAGCGACAATACGAACTTTTCCATTAAGGATTTGACGACGGGCAACACCCTGGCGTCCGGTGTTTTAAACCAGGGGGAACACTATACCATGCCCAGCACCCCCTACCAAACCTTTATACAGGTAACCGCCAACAAAGCGGTATCAGCCCTGGCTTACGGTGACCAGGACTATTATGTACCTTCCGCGAACGGCACCTTCTCGGGAACGCTTTTCTACGGGTACTCAGCCTATATCGGGAGCTGGACCAACAGCATCACCGTAAACTCCTATCACGACAACAATATCGTCCGTATTTACAATACCGAAACGGGAGATACGCTGGCTCATGACACCCTGGGTGTGGGACAAGTTATCTCCCTTCCCATCACGGAAGAGACCTATTGGGAAGTCCACAGTTCCAAGACGGTCACTACGGCGAATATTCCGTTTGCCAATTGGTCGGGGAATTACGCCTATATGGCGCGGTCGATCGATCTCAGTGGAAGCGGAGCCGGGACCTTGTTCTATGTTCCCACGATTGGATCCCAGGTCGATATCTTTTCGTATGAGGATGGCAATGAAGTATTAATTACGCGGCTGGGGGATTACCAAACCTATCCATACGCGGATTCCGCCATCGTGTATGATGATACGATGAGTGCCGGCGACGGGTACCGATTCAATGCACCCTCGGGCAACAATGTCTATAAAATTGAGGGCAGCAGCAATCTGTCGGTAGTACAAAGCTACCAGGGATTCGGAGCGGACTTCATGCCTCTGAGTTTTGCCCAGCGGCTTCCTGACCTGGCGCTTACCGAACAGGGACTTTCCTTTTCGCCGCCCGACAGTGAACTGACAGCCAATCAAAGAGCTACAGCTCATTTGACGGTTTACAACTATGGACCGGTCGAAGCCAACAACATAACGGTGAATCTTTACGACGGGGATATCAATAACGAGGGAACGGCCCCGATTATCGCCAGCCAAACGATTACCCACATTCCGGGCAATGGATCTGCGACAGTATCGGCCGACTTTGTAGTGCCGGAAAATCCCGAGTTCAAGATCCTTTCGCTGGTGGTGGATCCGGACGATGAGATTACCGAATCCAACAACTCCAACAACTCGATTATTCGATCTCTGCTTCCGAACCGGGATCTGCTGCCGCCCCTGAGTGTAACAACCAATGCGCCGGCGGGACTGGAAATCCAGGCGGATACGCTGTTCCCTAATCCATTTTCCGTGACGGCCACGTTTATTAACAACGGCACGGTCAGTGCCAAGGATGTCAGCGTTGAAATGAATACCTTCGACGGTCTGACCATTGCGGAGGGAGAAGCCTCAACCACGCGCGACTCACTGAGCGCAGATGGGAATTGGGTACTCGTTTGGAAACTCCGGGCCAATCCGGATTCCAGCGGTACCAACCGTTACCAGCTGGTTGTGGACGCTTCGAATGCCGAAATCAAAATGGTAAATCGATCCGTCATCGTACCGGATGCGACTCCTCCGGGACCGCCGGAAAACTTCACGGCCTCGAGTCCCGACAGCGTGGACGGAGTACTCCTGCAGTGGGCCGCCAATATGGAGCCTGACTTATCCGGCTACCTGGTTTACTACGGCACTTCCAGCGGCAATTACAATGGGACGATGGCTGATCAGGGCAGTTCACCCATCAGCATTTCGACCTTTTCCAGTTACAACATTACCGGTTTGGCGGATGGATCCACCTACTATTTCAATATGAAAGCGGTGGACCAATCCAATAACAACAGCGCCTTCACTACCGAGCGCATGGTTACGGTAACGACCGCACTGGATCCGATCGCTGATTTACCGGAGAAGTACAATCTGGAGCAGAACCATCCGAATCCTTTTAACCCGACGACCGTTATCAACTACGCCATACCCGAAGCTTCCGAGGTGCAACTCGAAGTATTCAACCTGCTCGGACGAAAGGTGGCAACGCTCGTGGATCAACGACAGAATGCAGGCTATCACACGGTTAATTTCGATGCCCGCAGTTTGTCAAGCGGCATATACATTTACCGCATTAGTGCAAAAGGATTTACGCAAACCAGGAAAATGCTCCTGATTAAATAGGATGCTTTTTGATTGCTTAGCGCAATGCTTGTGAAAGTATAATGAGAGGGGGACCGAACTTAATTTAGTTCAGTCCCTCTTTTCTTTTCTGCAGTGATTGGTCCTCCCCCTTTCCTCCCGACCTCGTTCTGTCTTCCCCTTACCCCTCGACTTGATTACCGAAGGAAATGTCCTTTTGATTAATTTATTCTAGGAGTCTGTCGAACTTTCCCCTTTAACAGTGGTTGGTCCTCCCCCTTATCCTGTTCCAATTTTATTGAAACAGGATCTTCCCCCTCCGAAGGGGGAGTTTTTATTTGCAAATAAAAAGGGCCGCTTCCCGGATTCTAAGGGAAGCGGCCCAACCTCACTGGAGCGACTGGCGGAGGTTTATTTGAGCAGCGTCATTTTGCGTGTTAATATGCGATCCGCTGTCTCCAGGCGATAGATATATATGCCTGACGAGAGTCCCGCCCCTTCAAAGGATACGGTATGTTGACCGGCGGAATAACGTTTATTTGCAAGTGTCGCCACTTTCCGTCCGAGCGTATTGTACACATTCAATTTCACTTGCTGAGCATCCGGCAATCCGAACTGAATGGTAGTGGTCGGGTTAAAGGGATTCGGATAATTACCTTTCAGGGTAACCTCATCCGGTAATTGATCGCCTTCTCCGGGTATTGAGACCACCACATCACCACGAGTGACTACCACGGCCTTGCTTTCGCTGCTCGACATTAAACTACCGTCGCTGCTTAACACGCGATGATGCAGCGTCGTCGACTCTCCGACGTTAAGTCCGGCATCGGCAAGCAGGGAGTCGAGAACTCCGAAGGTAAGGGATGCTGAAGTGGAATTACCCACATTCATGTTGGCTATCGGGCTGCCGAACGATGCGTCTGTCGAAAGTTGCCAGACATAGGCAATCTGGTCACCGTCCGTATCACTTACTCCATCCCATTCGGCGGTAAATTCAGAGGTGGAACTTCCCTCGATAGTAACCATGGCGCTGTCCGCCGGACTGGTGATCATGGTCGTATCCGGGTAACGGTTGGGGGAGAAACGCAGTTGCCCTCTTAATTCGCCGGACAAAGTATTCTCGGAGTGGATGTTGGCATACATCTCTCCGTTATAAAGGGCATCCAAATTAGCGGTACCCACCGTATACGTATTGGCGTCCACTTGATAGACGCCGGCGGTATCATTCATGCCAACATCAGCCATCAATTCGACTTCGATACCACCATTCGCATCAATACCGGCCATATGGAGGTGACTGCCTTGGCGCAAGTCAGCCGCGAAAGCAGAACCCAGTCCCCTGAACGATCCGGTTACAATCAAGGTACTATCTTTCACCTCTGCGACAACCGCTCCGGAACCTTCACTCTCGACCGGTTGAACTTCATGAGTTCCCGAGAGATTGGCACGGAAATAAGTCGTCGCCGGACCGAGTACTTGCCCGCGCACGGATCCCCCTTGACGCTCCTGGGTATGAATGTTGACGTAGTAATTTCGATTATAAAGTCGTGTTACCTGTTCACCGCTCAATTTTACCGTATTATCCGACGGCATAAAGGTACCGGCACGAACACCGGACGAAGCATTGGAGGTCAGGTGAACTCCGATCCCCCCATTTCTACCTGCCGGAGCCGTATGCAAGTGGGCACCGGTTTCGGCTATCCCGGAGGCAAACCCGCTCTCCAGGTCATTAAAAGATCCATGAGCAATCAAGGTATCATTGTGCAATTCAACGATAACGGTCCCGTTCCCCTTGGAATTAAAAGCAGGAGTCTGGTTGGAACTTGACAGATTTGCTACGAAGGTGGCCCGGGATTGAGCTACCAGCTGACCTCTAAGGGCACTGACCGGACGATCTTTCGAGTGCAGGTTAACGTAGAGCTTCCGATCATTCAGGGCCGTTTGCTGTTCGGTACTTAATTGAAAACTGTTGTCGGAAACAGCATATACCCCGGCGGTACTGTCACTCGAAGATAAAGACGCTGCAAGACCTTTTGCGACCCCGCCGTTTTGTCCGGCGATAGCCATGTGAATATGCGACATAGTGTAGACACTCGGCATATTGCTGAACGAACCGGAAACTTTAAGCGAGTCGCCATTCATCTCACCTACAACCATCCCGTGTCCCCGACTTTTAACACCATTGGGAGCCACCTGGCTTCCTGTCAGATGAGCGCGGAAATAGGCATCTGCATCCCTCAGCACCTGTCCCCGCAGTTCACCAAACGGATATTCGGTGGTATGAATATTCACATAAAGGCGACGCTCCATCAATGCCGTTTTCTGTTCGGTCGTCAACGTAAAACTGTTGCTGTCGGCTTCAAACGCACCTCCCGCACCGTCAACATCCACCGTCGCATCCAACGGAATCGAAACCCCGCCGTTACTTCCGGCGTAGGCCATATGCAGATGCGAAGCTGTATAACTGCCACTGAGGTTGTCAAAACTCCCGGTTACGGTCAGCTGATCCCCATTCAACGTGGCTTCAACATTGCCATGAGCGCGTGTCACTACCGGACTTACCACGTGATTTCCGCTCAAATTGGCCTTGAATACCATCTGTTGACTGCTCTGACCTGTAATCGTCATTCCAGTACCCATAAAAGAATGGTTGGTACATTGATAATAGAGATCGTCCGGCGCATCCGATGGCGGAGTGAAAATCAGGGTATCATTTCCGCTGGCACCATTGTTGGTAACTCCGTTATCATAAGAACCCGCACCCAAGCCCTCGGAATCTGTAGTCAGGTAAAAAGGGTGGAAACTGGGAACATTGTCCATCACAAAGTAATAGGTTTTACCCCGTTCCAGCGTCAGCTGTGGATTCTGACTGCCGTTAATCGCAAACTTTTCATTGTATCCTTCCTGGTAATGAGGATGCTCCTCGCTCTCGTTTTCCACCGTGACCGTAAATGTGGTATCCTGGGCTGTCAAATTACCTGCGACAAACCCCGAGACGCAAAATACGAGAAATACACTTATGCTGCTACGCAGCAGGTGGTATAAATACTTCATGGTAACCTCCAAATTTTTGATATGAAATTAATTTTGTGAATCTATCTCAATGTTAAACGGTAGCTGCACAGATCCCTGCCTTTCAAGTTGGGCATCCATGCATTTTGAATAATCTAAACGAAAAGCCTACATGTATTAGATAGGCTGTACCACCATCAGGTTACACAGGTTTTTTTATCGTCTTTCAGATCAAAGAGAAGGGGAGTAAAAAGGTAGTTCTTTATCAGTTATCTTGTTTATAAAATATTTATGCGAAAGGAGAAAAATGGTTAGTGAACAGCCGCTACGTTAAACCCCGGTTTTTTCAAACGTAATGTGGAAGGTTGTTCCCTTTTTATTTTCGATATCCACCTCGGCCTCGAGCTGCTCCGAAATATTTTTGACCAATTCCATCCCCAATCCCTTTGGCCGATCCTTTTCTTCCGATATGCCTATCCCGTTGTCATTTATCTGGATATGAACCGTATTCTCATCCAAGGAGCCCCTTACTTCAATTCTGCCCCTCTGCCCATCCGGGAAAGCATGCTTAAAGGCATTTTGAATTAACTCATTCATGAGCAAGGCCAACGGTTGAGCCTGCTGGACATCCAGCGTAAATGATTCGACCTGGATATCCACATCGATACGATCCGTAATTCCCGTTACTTGTCGAATATGAGTAACCAGCTTACGTATGTATTCCTCTATGGCAATTTTACTTAATTTTTCACTCTCATACAGCATCTCGTGAATATCCGCCAGGGTATGAATCCGCAGTTCGCTGTCCAATAAAGCCTCCCGGGCCCGCTGATCGGTTATATAATCCATTTGCAATTGCAGCATGCCCGTAATCGCCGCCAGGTTGTTTTTCACCCGGTGATGTATCTCCTCAAGTAGGGTCGTTTTTTCCTGTAATTCATCCTGCAATTTTCGACGAAACTCAACACGATCGGTCACATCCACAAAGTCCACAAAAATGGCATAGAGCTTACCCTCCGAGTCTTTCAGCGGTTTATAAACATAATCCCGGTGAATCGTGATGGACTCCCCATCTCGATAAATTTCCAAGGGTTCCTCTCTACCCTCGATCGTCTGTCCTGTCTTGCATACTTTATCCAGTATATCGATTACTTGCTGATCTCTGTATTCCGGGAATTTATCTCTCACCTTCTCACCTTCCGCCTGTTTTCCGGTCAACTTCCGATGCGTTTTATTCGTGTAGAGATATTCATAATCTGACGCCCTGATCAAAGCAACCGCTGCGGGGGATTCTTCAAACATCATTTTAAATCGCTCACGCGACTCTTCAGCACGCGTCCGCAACTTACGTTCCTTCTCCAGGAGCTTGCGATTTTTCTCTTCCAGCCTCTTCTGCTCACTGATGTCGATATAGATGGCAAAGTAGGCGCCGACTTTTCCATTTTGCGCCACCGGGACCGCCGATAAAAGCACCGGTATGGCTTCTCCTTCATTATTATAGCGGATCACTTCTTCCTGGAATACTTCATTTTTCCGAAGCCGGCTGCTCATATAACGAGCTTCCTTATACTCCGCATTCGTTGAGGTTAACAACCGGTCCAGGTTATCTCCCTTAATTTCCTCGTCAGTGTACCCAAATAGTCTTTTAAAAGACTGATTACATTGTTTTATGGATCCATTGGTATCGGCAATAACCACCCCATCCGGTGAACTTTCGAAAAGCGTCCGGAACTTTACCTGGCTCTCATCAGCATATCGATACAACGTCCATATCACCATTGCTCCACCAAGAAATAAAACAAGGGCTAGCAGCATGGTGATAGTATTGGACCAGGCTTTCAGCTCGAGTGATGCTGCCTCCACTTCATCCTGAATTGCTCCGTCATGTCTACGGCTGACTTCCGCGTACGAATGCAGGCGATCCCTCAATTCCTGCAATGTTTGCTCCGCATGATCCCCCTTTTCAACCGACCTGCGAATCTGCTTCGCCAACGGCTTCAACTTCTCCCAGTGTTTTACCACTTTCCGCCATTTATAATAATCATTCTCGACTCCTAAAAAGGGACGTAATACGCGGGCATGCCAAACAAGTCCTTCTGCATCTTCCCGCTCATACCCGACTGCCTTAACCAAGGCTTCTTGTACGTTTTGCTTCTTAACCCGGGGATCAATCATATTCTGTACAACTTCCGAATGGCTATCTACTCTTTGACCCGCCTTTGCATATCTCCGGTAGTCGAGCGAATCCCCCCTTCTGGCATATTCCTGTAAACTTTGAATGGCTTCCTGCTTTTGATCGACCCAGTGCTCGGTAAACTCCACCCACTCCCCGTTTAAATACTGTACATGGTAGCCTTCTGATGAAACGAGGGCAACACTCCCCAGCAACAAAGCCAACCCAATAACGGGCAGCGTCAAATGATACAGTTTTCTCATAGTGATCCGAAAAGTACGAATTAACCCTGAAATTATTTATTGTAATGAGGTAAGAAATGGATCCCCATTTACCCTTTTCCCGGGAGTTTGTCGGACTTTCACAATTCTACTGCAAAAAAGCCGGATTTGGAAGCTTTTGACCACTGTCGGGATTTTCGTTTCGAATCGAAAAGTTCGACAGACTCCCAGGTCAATAATTCTTTGCCCAACTAACAAGAATCCGGCAAGAATATCAAGTTGATTGAACGACAACAATTAAGCTTCAGAGCCTGGGACGGGCCTTAAATGACGGGAAGCAATTTACGTAAAGATCTCAATGTGAAACGTTCTCTGTAAGACCAAAACCGGGGGGGCGTACTAACCAATTCTTTACATCCATAAAAAAAGCCCGTTTCCGGTGAGAAACGGGCTTCGAGCGAATAAGTCTTTCAGCAAAAATGCTTACTTGTATTCCATGCTCTGGACGTTGACAGCACTGAGACCTTTTGGAGTTTCTTCTACTTCAAACTCCACTTCTTCGTTGTCTTCCAGTCCCTGGTCAAAGTCCAGGTTTTCTACATTATTGCGGTGAACGAATACATCTTTGTCACCATCTTCGGGTTTGATGAATCCATATCCTTTTTCAGCATCAAACCACTTTACTTTTCCGTATTGTACCATTGTAATAAAAAATTATTTGTAACTCCTGATCGTCGAACCTTCAAAGAGAGGCATTAATTGCTTCGTGTCTTAATAAAGAGTACTTGTCGAGGGAGTAATTAAAATTAACGTATTCAAGGTAGGGATTATGTATCGATTTTCCTAATAGAGATTTTAATCTTCAGGGTACAAGAAGGGTGCCAGTAAAACATGGCGGCGTCTCCTCGCTCGGAAGTTTTTCTCATCTTGCACCTATGTAAGGTTCCTCATTTTGATTCACGAAACCAACAAATGGGGCCTGATTTTACCGAAAAACTTAATGCTTCGGAGACGCCGCCACGTTTTACCTTATTCGCTAACTGCTGAAGTAGCTTTATTTTAAAACAGCCTAATCCCATCACTAAAGAGGTTGCCTCAAATCAACTGCAAAAAAGGTTTCAGCCCACTGCCAATCAGACGGTCCCTCCCTGGTAGCTCTTTAATCAACGATTAGTTAATACATCACCTTTCCCGTTTGTCGGACTAACATCCTCGAGTACCATATACAGGCACGGTACAATCACGAGAATAATGGTAGTGGCAAAGATAATTCCGAAGCCGAGGGATATGGCCATGGGAATCAAGTGAGTTGCCTGCCGGGAGGTTTCCAGGATGATGGGTGTTAATCCTCCGAAGGTAGTGAGCGTGGTCAATATGATGGGCCTGAATCGACGGATGCCCGCCTCGAGAATAGCCGAGAAAGTGTTATGGTCGGCGCGTTTTTTGTTAGCGTAGTCAATCATTATCAGCGAGTCATTCAACACCACTCCTGATAAAGCGATGACCCCCATCAGACTAACGAGCGAGAGGTCGTAGCCCAGGAGAATATGTCCAATGACGGCTCCCACAATGCCGAACGGTATCGCTCCCATCACGATGAGCGGCTGCGTGTAGCTACCAAATGCAATGGCGAGTAGCGCATAAATGACCATCATAGCCAGCGCAAAGCCCCCCCAGAGCGCCTCGGTCGATTCTCTCATATCGGCCTGGCTGCCTTCAAAGCTCCAGGTAATACCGGGAAATTCATCCCGCAAATTGGGCAGGACATCCGTTTTGATCGACTCCAGTACCCGGGTTACGGCATTCGACGGTTGGGCATCCATACTTACCGTGACCACCCGGCGACCGTCCCTCCGGTGAATCGAGGTAAAGGCTTCCCCTTCTTCTATTTCAACGACATCCAGGAGCGGTACTTCCTGCCCGGATGGCGTTTGAATTACAAAATCTTCCAGGTGATGAATATCTTTTCGCTGTTCATAAGGCAGCTTGACCCGCACTTCGATCTCGTTGGTCCCCCGCAATTGCCGCATGGCCAGCGACCCGTAAAACGCGTCACGAAGCTGCTGACCTACGTAAGAAGGGGTTAATCCCAGTTTTCGACCTTCGGGCAGCAGCCTGAAGTCAAACTGCGTCTTGCCTTTGTTGTAATTGTCGTTGACGTCGCGGGTCGCTTCAAAGGCTTCCACACGTTCAAAGAAGGTCTGGCTCGCTTCTTCGAGGACATTGATGTTCGAGTGACTCAGATCTACACTGATATCTTGTCGATATCCGGCCGGGCCCCGTTCGGCTTCGAACGTAATCTGATCGAGTCCCTCGATATCCCCGATCTCATTCCGCCAGAGTTCGATAACCTGTTGGGCGGACATATCCCGCTCGGTCGGTGGTTTCATGACGATCTCGACATCGATAAAATTCTGTCCGCGCACATTCGTCTTGATACCGTCGGCTACCAGATCCAGATTATGTTTTTCAAACATCCGGTGCGTGGCATCCGTAATCTGATTAGCCATGGCCGCAGCCTGTGCCGGCGTAGTCCCAACCGGCATCCGGGCGCCGGCCTCAATCTCGTCGGCCGACACTTCCGGCATCAAGATCATACCCATATGGTCGCTGTAACCGTACCCCCCTACAATCACCAACAGGGAGATAGCCGTACTGAGCGTGATGTATCGGTGGTGCAGAGTGAATTCAAGAAATCGTCGATAGTACCGATCGATAAACACGTTAATACGACGTGCAAAATTTTGCTGCCAGCGGTGCACGCTCTCACCCAGCTTGAATTTACTTTCTTCCTGACTGCTGTGAGCAAGGTGCGCGGGAAGTATAAACAAGGCTTCGAAAAGCGACACGGCCAGGACCACAATCACCACCGCCGGCAGCGGCCACCAGTATTTCCCGGTGGTGCCGGGAATAAGAAGCAGCGGGATAAATGCGATGATATTAGTCAGGATGCTGAAAGTGACCGGCTTGCTCATGTCGCGCGCTCCATTGATCGCCGCATCCAGGAAACTCATACCCTGCTGGCGATACTCGTAGACATTCTCCCCCACTACAATGGCATCGTCGACCACAATACCCAGTACTACCAGGAAGCCGAACATCGAAATCATATTGATGCTCAGCCCGAATATAGGCAAGAATACGAGTCCGCCGACAAACGAGATACTCATCCCCATCATCACCCAGAAGGCCAGTCGGTACTCGAGGAACAATGCCAGGATAAAGAGTACGATAAGGATGGCAATCACGCCGTTTTCGGTAAGAAGCGACATTCGCTCCCGGTAATCGTCGGCCGTGTTGCTGTCGAACCGGTACTTGACGCCCGGCGGAAAATTGGGCTCTGCATCTTCCATAATACGTTCGACGTTAGCCGCTATATCCAGGGGCGACTGGTTCCCGATGCGGTAGATGCCAAGCTGAACCGAGGGCTCACGGTTAAATTGCCCGTGGAAACCGGTCTCTTCAAAACCATCCGTAATCTCCGCCAAATCGGCCAGCGTCACAGTTCCCCCGCCACCGGACGAAATCACCTCGATATTGCCAAATTCATCCGCCCACTGCTTGCGCTCTTTCATCCGCAGCAAGATTTCACCTGCATTGGTTTCGATCGCCCCGGCCGGGATATCTTCGCTCGATTGCTCGATGAGGCTGGATACCTCCCCCAGGGTCAAATCGTATTCACGCAGTTTGTTTCGTGGAATTTCGACGTGCGTCACATAGTCGGGGACATTACCGATTTCCACCTGGGTAATAGTTTCGTCAGCCAACAACTGATCCCGCAACTGTTCGGCCAGCTTACGCAGGGTCCAGATGTCGGCATCCCCGTAGAGCCCGATCGAGATCACTTCCCGCTGACGCGATTGCAGACGTACTTCCGGCTCTTCAATATCGTCGGGGAACGTACGTATCCGGTTGACCGCCTGGTCGATCTCCTGGAACGCTTTCATGCGATCGGTGCCGGTCACGAGTTCGACCTGAATCTGACCGGCTCCCTCATAGGCCGTCGACGAGACTTCCTTGATACCCTGCACGCCCCGTATCGCTTCCTCTACCGGCCGCAGGATACCCTGCTCCACCTCGGCCGGTGCCGCACCCGGATACACTACGCTCACTTCCACGATATCCAGCTGGTATTGGGGAAAAACTTCTTTCTGAATCGTAAACGCGGTCCAAATGCCGCCCCCGATCAGGATGATCATCAACAGGTTGGCCGCAATGGGATTTCGGGCCATATAGGAAATTGGACCGTCAAAACCACGTCCACTATTTGCATTTGAATCGTTCATGTATTCGTTTTATTTCAAGCCTGGTTACTTAATCGAGCTCATTAAAAGTCGGACGGCGGTTCCTCGTTCGAAAGTTTTTTTCGTTTGATGCAGCGAGATCTGTTCTTCGTTTTGTTTCCATTTTGAGTAATGCTTGCTTATTAACCAAAAAACTTAATACTTCGGAACCGCCGCCCGACTTTCAATAGTTATTTCAGTAATATCTAAACATATCCGCCAAGAAGGTTATAAGGAACAAGCTATATACATCATTGATGATCAATTCGATGCATTTGAAACACTATCGGTTGACGCAGCGTTACCCTCCTCCTGCAGACGGAGGGGGGCTCCATCGGTCACTGTTGCGAGATTCGTAGTTACTACCTGCTCATTATCCTTCAAGCCGGTGCGAATATAGGCATACCTGGCATCCCGAAATGCTGTATCGACTTCTCTTACCTGAAGCTTTCCTTCTTTCATGACCCAGACGGTTTCATCCTGGCGGATATAATCCCGGTTCAGGCGAACGACGTTGTTCAGTTTATCGGCCTGGAGGTGTGCCTCGACGAATGCCCCGATCATCAGAATCGGCTTATCCGAATTATCGGCATGATAAGCATGGGGATCCGGAACGGATATCAAGACCTTCGCCATCCGAGTTTCGTCTTCCAGCGTTCCTACCAGTTTATAAAGATAGCCGGTTCGATATTTACCTTCTTCCCAGGCGGTTCGATTGCGAATACGGACTTCGGAACCGCGTTCATTAGATTGATCCGGAAAACTGAGCCAGGGCAAGTGGGATAATGGAACCGTCGCCTCCACCCAGTAGTGCTCGAGTCCGACAAGACGCCCCAGGTCGTCGCCCGGCGCCACCTGCGACCCGATATTGGCATTGCGACTGAGTATATGAGCGTCAAACGGGGCCTCGATAGTCGTTCTCTGCAGCTGCAAACGGGCCTGCTCGACCGCGGCCCGGGCCGACTCCACCTTTGATCGAGCCGATTCCAACTGGGGTTTTCGAAGCACCAACGCCTCGTTGGGAGCCGGAAGCGTATCGCCGATCAATTTATATTCTTGCCGGGCCACCTGCTGCCGACCCTGCTCAATATTCAGATCCGCCTTCGCCTGGCGTAATTCACTTTCTCGCTGCTCCAACAAATTCCGGTAGTCCGCCGGATCGATCTGCAGCAAGGTATCCCCCTTGTCCACATAACCGCCGGGCGTAAACGAAGGGGAGCGATCGATTATTTGTCCGCCGACCCTGGGACTCAAAGTGATATCCTGCGACGGACGAACCGTCCCCATCACCTGGATCGTCGGACGGAAATCGCCTCGCTGAACGGTCGTGACGTCAACCAACATCGCCGTTTCTTTGGTCGCTCCGGTCTTTTTCGCGGTTGGTTCGGTCGAGAATATAATTCCGGTTACTGCTGCACCGGCCGCTAGAATGAGTACCGAAATTACAAGTGTTTTTTTCCAACTCATATCGTAAGACTACAGGTTTAAAAGTCTGTTTATAATTCTTTGCAGCTTTCAGGAATCTGTCAGGCTTTATTCGTACCGACGCCCATCAAGGGCCTGTCCTAAATATTGCCGGAAACAAGTCCCCGAAAAATCCGATGGTCACCTACTCTATTCATCCGATTGGCGGCTTGAAATTTCACGATCGGTTTCAAAAGAACCGGCCAGTGACCGGTGCAGGGCGATTCGATACTCCACCAGCGTCAGACGCGCCGACAGCAAGTCGCGCTGCAGTTGCTGCACTTCATCCAGGGCTGTCAGCACATCGAGATAATCGGCCATACCGTTAAAATATTCCAGTTGCAGCTGGTCATATGCCTGCTCGGCCAGCTTGACCTGCTTCTCCAGGCTCCGGATGCGTTCGCGCTGCATTTTTTCCTGCACCAGCGCGTTTTCAACCTCCCGAAACGCAGTCAATATGGTTTGACCGTATTCATACAGCCGCTGCTTTTTCAGGGCCCGGTTGCGATCGACCTCGGCACTCAGCTGGCCGCCGTACAAAATCGGTGCCACCAGGTTCCCGGCAAACGACATCGCCCAATTTTCAAACAAATTCTGTGCATTGTCCGGAGCCGATGAAACTGAAGCCGACAGCGTCAGCCGCGGATACTGACTGCTAATCGCAGCAGCCAGATCGCGATCGGCCGCCCGCAGGCTATTGAAAGCACTTTGAACATCCGGTCGACGACGAACCAGCTCGATCGGAACCCCGGTCACCGGCGGCGGTGGAAGCGTCGGCAATTCGTCGGCATAGTGATCTAACTCCCGCTGCGGTGGACGTCCGAGCAGCACCGAGAGTTGATGCTCCAACAAACGTATGCGCATCTCCACATTGGTCAGCTGCTCACGGGTCGATTCCAGCAGTTGCCGCTGACGAAGAATATCCACGCTGCGAATCTGTCCGGTACCAAACCGGTTTTCCAGTAAATTCAGTACCTTTTTATTTGTTTTGATCTGTTTCCGGACCAGGTCTTTTTCATTACGCGCTTCTGAAAGGCGATACCAGGTCCGGGTAATTTCAGCCGACAATGAGAGCGCTGCCGTCTGATAATCGGCAAGTGTGGCTTGTGCCCGCAACTTTTCCGCTTGCACCTCGGATCGAATACGTCCCCATAAATCCAGTTCATATACCGAAGAAAGACCAAGCTGCACGCTGCCGGGGTCCAGGGTATTATTCTGCGTTTGGTTCCCAACCGCTCGTATCGATCCCTCAAGATCCGGAAAGAGGTCGGCCGACTCACGATCCACCACGGCATTGGCTTCCTTGAGACGCTGCCAGGCGGTTTTCAAGTTAAAATTCGAAGCCATCGCCGTATCTACCAGGGCATTGAGCTGCCGGTCATCGAAAGAGGTCCACCACCGGTTCGTCACCTCCAGCGACCCCGCGGCAGAAAATTTATCGGGCGCATCGACGGGAGGTTCCATATGCTTTTGCTGGGATGCACAACCAATTAAGGAAATCAGCAGCAATCCCATGCATATATTAAAAAGATTTACCCTACTTCTATCAGACATATCCCCGGTTTGGGTGATGAACAAGTGCGATATTTATGTATTACTTGTGATCATCAACAAAATAACCCTTCCACCATAAATCAACTCCACACCACTTAAAAAAGACAAACGCTTTAACGTTAACTTATATTACCTATTTTTTGCAGCTGCTTATTGTTTTTGCTTGTTTTTGTTTTCAGTGCTGCTTTCGTTTTTCCTGCTTGATTCTGTCCTCCCCCTTTCCCCCTCCGAAGGGGGAATTTGTTGGCGCTCGAGGTGAAAAAACGTCCCCCTTCGGAGGGGGAAAGGGGGAGGACAAAGTCAACTTAAAGCTATATACATCCCTACATCTCCAAATTCAGAGAAACCTCCTCATATTCCCGGTGCATCAACGGATAAAATAGAGCGATCAAATAACATAAGATCCCTATAACGGCAAACACCATTCCCACCGTCCATCCACTTTCTACCGATCCCATGCGGTACATCAGGTTGAACCAGTCGTGGTGTTGGTCTGAAAGATTGCCGATCAGTGGAAGTTGGCGAGCCTGGGCATCCGCCGCATAAGCTGCCACATCCAGCCAGCTGTATCCTACCAAAAAGAGGGAAAACTGCATGCCCACTCGTCCACTATTAACCCAAAAATACAAAACAATCAGCAGCGGAAGCAGAATCTGGAACAGCGATCCGCCGAGGATCTCCAAAAAACGGAAACCGAAAATCCCGAAAAAGGTATGACCCGCTTCGTGGACGATCAGCAGAAAATTATCCACAAAAATATGTGCGATATTTATTGGAAAGGGATAATCGTAATTAACGGCGTAAAAAATATTGAACCGCAGGGTCTTGTAAATCATATCCGCCGTTAGGGCTATATAAGGCAGCAGCAATAGCGAAGCCCACCACTTTTTCAGCCATGGAAACAATTTGGATGTAATGTTATCGAAAGACACGGTCCCCTCTACCTTCTACTAATAGTCAATGTCTTTCCCTTTGGGATATTCCACCTCATACACGAGCCGAAGTTCTTTTGTATCTCCGGGCTTAATCTGTAATTGCCAGGTTAAGATACCCGTCTGGCGGTTGTGCCGGGCACCGGTCCCCTCTTTCAGACTCACCTTGATGTCTTCGTGTTGAGAAACAGGGACCTGGTCGAGTACTTCTATATCAACCGGCTTACTCTTGGAGTTGCGCACCGATATCTTTCGAGCGAATGTTTTCCGGACTTTATTTCCGAAGAAATTGGTCTCCTCAAACTCCCTGAGGGCCTCTCGGTCCACGACGACCGACTCGTCCCGTCCCATCGAAAACGAGAGCGTATCCCCCATAGCCCGGGGATTGATCGACGACCTGCCCACATACGTATCGGCAAAGAACAGATTGGCTTCTCCCGGCAGCAGGTTATACTGGTTCCAGTCGGTCACCCGCGCCGTCAAATAAGCCTGCTCCCGACGCTTGGGAACCGTATAGTACCGGTATTGAGCGGGTATATCGCTATTCTTTATTTCGACCGCTACCCCTTTACCGCCCGACGGCACATTATAGGGGACTTCCACCTGGTAGCTGAAACTGGTCTGATTCTGCATTTCCTGCACGGGCACAGCCTGCCGCATCTGCTCGGCGCGATCTTCCGCCGCTTGATCCGGGACCGGCGCTGCCTGCAGCATAGCATTGCCGGTCGTTTGCGCTTTTTCCCGGCGTGGCTCATGAAATTGAATATACCACGGGCTGAGCTCCGGTAGGGCTCCGCCTCGGGTGGGAACAGCCGAAGATATCTCCAGATTCACGTCGGTCCAATCGACGCCGGTCGACTGCTGGATATTCGCTTTGTAAGACAAGTTAACGGGACTTTCGATATCCGAAACCCGTACATCGTAAGAGGGATTCCATGTGGCGCGCGACACCAGGTACGAAAGCTTTACCCGGGCCTGGCCCGCTTCATCGGCTTGGAATACGGCCGTAATCACCGACCGGTTGCGAGCGTGATCATCCAATTCCGATATCTGCCTGTTGATCTTCTCCAGCTCTTCATTGAGATCCGCCAATTCCCGTTTCAAGGCAAGTTTTCCAGACTCCAGGTCCGTCAGTTTCCGGTGAAAATATTCCATCGCCTTTTCCAGCTCCGCCGCCGACAGGTTTTGCTGACCTCCCTTGAGATTTGTATTGGAAAGCAGAATATTCAACTCCTGATCGAGGACGCTCTTCGTGGTTTGCTTCTTTTCAATCAATCGCTCCAGGGAATCTCGTCGGGTCTTCAATTCTTGCAAGCGAGATTGCTGCGGTTGTTGGCCCAGATAATCTTTTTGGTGCGTAATGGACAAAATCATAAAATCGCCGCTGCCACTCAGTTGGATCGTCTCCGAGTTGAGATAAGGGGAAAGGCCGGTAAAAGTGACCTCATTACGTCCCTTTTTCAAAGAGAGAGTGGCCTCACGGGCCACCTGCGCGCCATTCCGATATACCGTAACCTGGTCAATGGAGCTCTCCACTTCCTGGGCAAGTGCCGGCTCTTCGAGCATGATCGGCAAAGCTAGTAACAAGAGAATAACGGACAAATATGATTTCATAGGCAAAGGTAATCTAGTAAATCCCTCACGGCATTAGAAAACAGGATGAATAATCAATATAGATATAAATTATCAATACCGCCCCTGAATCCCAATTTATTTACTTCCAAACAGACTCCTGAAATTCAGAATTGAAAAACGCCATAACTTTCGTATATTAATCGTAAAATTACGATAAGAAATAAAATTTTGCCAATGGCCGTCACCAAAGAAAACTTGTTCAAAGATAAGCAAAAACAGACCGCTCGCCTGTTAAAGGCGCTTGGTCACCCGGCCCGCGTCGCTATTGTTGAGTTGTTGGCGGAGCGTCAATCGTGTGTATGCGGGGATATAACCAAAGAGCTCCCCCTGGCCCAGTCGACGATATCCCA
This sequence comes from uncultured Balneolaceae bacterium, assembly GCA_913057825.1. Taxonomy (GTDB): domain Bacteria; phylum Bacteroidota; class Rhodothermia; order Balneolales; family Balneolaceae; genus CAJXOW01. The sequence goes on from CAJXOW010000043.1 coordinate 29,136, forward strand.
ACATCTTAAAGCCCTGAAGAATGCCGGCATCATAAAAGGGGAAGTCGACGGACCGCGCGTTTGCTATTGTCTGAACAAAGAAACGGTTGGTGAGTTGGACGAACGAATCTGCGAGCTGTTGGACCTGCTTCAGAACACGACCCCGGAGAATAAATCCTGCTGATCCCATGTTCTCCCGGCTCACTACTTACTTACACGAAATGGAGAGCAAGTCTCCCGAACTGCCTGACCACCGGAAAGGAAAGCTTAAAAAACTGGCTGAATTCGTTCGTACTTCGGAGACCGCGAGGCTAATCTTTATCTGTACGCACAACAGTCGAAGGAGTCAGCTGTGCCAGGTCTGGTCGCAAGCAATTGCCCATTACTTCGAGCTGGAAAACATGGAGGCCTATTCGGGAGGTACCGAAGTTACCGCCTTCCATCCCCATGCCATAGCTGCACTGCGTCGGGCCGGATTCCAGATTGATAATCCGGGAGGTGAGAATCCCCGTTGCGCCGTTTTCTATGCCGAAGAGGCCCCTCCTGTCCAATGCTTCTCCAAAACTTACGATCATGATGAGAATCCCCGGCAGGATTTTGCGGCTGTCATGACGTGCTCGGAAGCCGACGAGGACTGTCCATATGTCCCCGGTGCCACCCTGCGCGTCAGTTTGCCCTACAAGGATCCCAAAGAGTCTGACGGCACGGCCGAGCAAGAACAAGTATATGATGAACGCTGCCGGCAAATCGCCTCTGAAATGTTTTATATGGTGCAACAATGTGGTAAAGCAACCTAATTGACATGCGATTCCCGTTTAAATCGAACAGGAACCCATTGAATGCAATTATGACGAATATTTATGCAAACTGATATTTCGATTCGAAAGGCGCAGTCCAAGGATAGAGAGGGCATCGAGGAACTATTAAACTCCTGCGACCTTCCTTCTGAAGACTTGACCGTAAATCACCTTCAACATTTCCATCTCATTGAACACAAAGGACAAATCCGGGCCGTCGCGGGATTGGAAATTTATGGATCAGATGGCTTGTTGCGATCGCTGGCTGTAGACGAACAACATCGGAAAAAGGGATGGGGCAAAAAGCTAACCGAACGAACGGAGGCGTACGCCCGGGAGCAGGAGCTTGAAGGATTATACTTGTTGACCACCACCGCCGATACTTTTTTCAAATCTCTGGGATACAAAAAGGTTGACCGCAGCCTCTTGCCCGAACAAATCCGCCAGAGTTCCCAGTTTAAGGATATCTGTCCCTCTACCGCCATTGCCATGCAAAAAGGACTGCAATAATCATCACAGGAATCTTGGATTAAATTTTCGGGACGCAGCGAGAAAAGTCCGAAAGATTCCCGGACCGAAATACTCTCGTTAATTTTCAATCGACGAATGGATGACCTCAATTGCTTTTTCTATATAGGAGTCCCGACCTTCACGAACATCCTCTATCGTAGGTTCGACCGCGATGGTGGGTTGAATCCCTACCAGGTGGTGTTGAGCATAATCATGCTTCAGCACCTTCATGCCGGTCCACCGTATCTTATACTCACCGGGCAGCCCGTACGAAGCCACATTGCCGTTGGCACCGGCGGTGGTCTCCCCGATAATTTCACCCAGTTCATAATGCTCGACGATCCCCATTACACTCTCTCCATAGCTAATGGTGCGCTTATTGCTTAAAAACACGCTCTTCCCGGTGAAGCGGGGCGGTTTCGGCTCGAGCGTCCACCGGCCGGAAGTGTCATGGCCGGCAATATCAACCCGGTCCGGATAAATAATTTGGGGGATCATCCACCGCGGGGATCGCAGGGTGTCGTCCGACAGATGCCGCAGTACGTCGTGATTTCCGTTTGGTATCCCCCGCACATCAAAAATAACCCCTTCAGCTGCTGCGAGGGTATCCACTTTTTTCCGGATGGTTTTCATGGAAGCGTTGCGCAGGTCCACATAGTAGATATCATCCTGGAGCTCTTCCACCGGACCGGGTTGCTCGAATTTTATATTAATATCTGATTGTTGCGTGACCGTACAAGTGAGATTTTGTCCGGAACGGCTTAATTCAAAGGTGTACGTTTCCCCCAGCCCATAAACCAACCTGCGCAGGGCTGATGCTGTTTTCCATTGGGGAGACCCGGAAATCAACTTTTTCTTTTCCCGGATCCATTGTTCGGCCGGTGATTCGTTTATCGAGCTGATGACATCCCCCTTTTGAAAACAGCTTTTTCCCTCAGCGGACGCATGCACCTCTGTAATGATCAATTTTTCCTCCACCCAGCGAAGGGTAAACGGAAATCGTGCGTACTGATCGACATCGACCGGCGGAACGACCAAGGCGTGTCCATCTTTGAGGGGAACCAGCATCCTTTTCAAGGTTTCAAGGAATTCATCGGGGCTTTGATCGCTGGAGGCGTGGACCAGGGACTGCCGCAGAACCCGTTCCCAGTCTGCTTCCACTACCTCAAAATAGGGATAAAAATGCTGAAGAATGTTCCAGCCGATAATAACATCAGCATAGCGAACCAATTCGTTTTTTGCGGTAAGAGAATCCACAGCAATCGAGTCCAGCTTTTTCTTCAGGTGATTGAGGGAGGGGGTATCATCGGGACGAATGGTTTGTCCATTTTCACTGAACAGGGCCAGGG
>CAJXOW010000044.1 GCA_913057825.1 uncultured Balneolaceae bacterium
CGCGGTGCGCGACGGCCGCATCGCCCGGGTCGACGCCCCCGGCGCTGGTCCGCCGGCGCGCGAGACCTTGGCGGCGGACGGCACCATCGTCGCCCCCGGTCTGATCAACGCGCACCTGCACGTCGAAAGCTCGCTGGTCACCCCGCAGGAATATCAGCGCATGGTGCTGCCGCGCGGCACCACGACGATCGTCTGCGACCCGCACGAGATGGCCAACGTGCTGGGCCGCGGCGCGTTCGACTTCTTCGTCGACAGCGCACGGGCGATGGCGCTGGACATGAAGATCGGCCTGTCGTCCTGCATCCCGGCGACCGCGCTGGGCACTTCCGGCGCCCGGCTGAGCGCCGACGACCTGGCCGGCTACATGGACCTGCCCGAGGTTGTCGGCCTGGCCGAGATGATGGACATCGGCGGCATGCTGGGCGACGCCCCGGAGGTGCTGGCCAAGCTGGAGCTGTTCCGGGACCGCTACGTCGGCGGCCACATGCCGCTGATCGACGATCCGGACACGCTCGCCAGGTTCCGCGCCCTGGGCATCCGCGACGACCACGAGAGCGTCAGCCGCGCCGAGGCGGAGGCGAAGCTGCGCGCCGGCCTCAACGTGCTGATCCGGGAGGGCACCGCGGCGCGCAACCTGGACGCGCTGGTGGGCCTGATCTCGGCCCGGAACGCCGGGCGCATCGCCTTCTGCACCGACGACCGCCATCCCAACGAGGTCCGCGCCGAGGGCGAGATCGACCACATCGTGCGCCGGGCGATCGCGCTCTACGACCCGGCCGACCACGGGCCGAACCCGGCGGCGCACGCGATCCGCGTGTACCAGGCAGCGACGCTGTGGGCGGCGGAGAACTTCGGCCTGGACGACCGCGGCGCGGTCGAGCCGGGGATGCTGGCCGACCTGCTGCTGCTGGACGATCTGGAGGGCTGCCGGCCGCGCATGGTGCTGAAGGCCGGCCGGCCGGTCGACGCCGAGCTGCTGGCCGAGCACCCGCGGATCGATCCGGCGGCCTACGGCGCCTACGCCAGCGTGCGCTTCGCCGGCCGCACCGAGATCGATCCCGGCGACCTGGCCAAGCCGGCGCCGGCGGACGGCGGCGCCAGCCCGGTGATCCGCATCGTGCCGGGCCAGATCGTCACCGAGTACGCGCAGGCGGCGCTGCCGGTCGACGCGCGCGGCCACCTGTTTATAGGATCCGATAAGATTTCCGAGACCTCTCTGTCATCCAAACAACTGGCCCGGGGTTTCCGACTCAAAATTGTAGCTCAGCCAAGAGGCATGAATTATGCGCTGCAAGTTTTTGCAATCAATCCCACCGAGGATAAGACCCTGCTGTCACTTCACCACCTGAAAGTTGACAGAGATCAATTGCGTGGATCGGTGGCTTTGCTGTGCGATATTCCCGAATATAAACAGGAGAACCGCAACAGGCGAGCGGCAAGGTTTGATCGGTGGGTGCTCGAGGGACGAAAATTTGAGTTTAACCCTGAACATACCTATGGACCCATCTACTTTGCGCAATATACCCAGCATAACAGCTCCTTGCAGCTGACGGCACAATTCGCCCCCGTTCCGCGGAGTTTAACGGCTTTCCTGGAGGTCAAAAAGGGAGATGCCTGGGAGCGAATCGCAAAAAGTGAAATCGATTATCCGTCGTATACCGCCCAATTTAAGGTAAACGGCTGGAATCGGGACCAGGAAGTTCCCTACCGGGTGGTGACGGATATCCTGTTGAGGGATGACTCGTATCATACTTTTATGTATACAGGGACTGTCGCGGCTGAGCCGATCGATCAAGATCGTGTCAAAGCCCTGGTTATGAGTTGTAATTTTGATTATGGCTTCCCCGACCAGGAAGTCGTTGATAATGCCGGCAAGCATAATGCAGACCTGGTTATGTTTGTCGGGGATCAGTTTTACGAGCCGGCCGGGGGATTCGGGGTGCAGCGCGACCCGCCGGAAAAAGCCTACCTGGATTACCTGCGCAAATGGTACCAGTTTGGGTGGTCGTACCGGGAGTTGTTTAGACATCGCCCCAGTATCTGTTTGCCGGACGACCACGACGTTTATCAGGGCAACCTGTTTGGTTCCGGTGGAAATAAAGTGCCGGACAAATCCGGACCGTTCGATCGCGATTGGGGTGGTTATATTATGCCGGCCGACTGGGTTAATATGGTTATGACGACCCAGGCCAGCCATATGCCGGATCCATATAACCCGGAACCGATTGAACAGGGTATACATGTTTTCTATACCGAGTGGGAATACGGGGGGATAAGTTTTGGCATTGTCGAGGATCGCAAGTTCAAATCGGGCCCCCGGGAGGTATTGCCTGACTGGGTCGAAGAGCGGGATGGTTTTGTAACCTCGCCTGAAGATTTCGACATGAGTGAACACGATTTTCCGGACGCCGACCTTTTGGGCGACCGGCAAATTGAATTCCTGAAAAACTGGGTCGGCAGCTGGTCGAGTGGTACTGAATTTAAAGCATTGGTGTCGGCTACTCCATTTCATTCGCTGCAAACCCTGCCGGAGGGTAATGCGAGTAACGGTCAGCAGCCGCGGCTGCAGATTCCGGAGCCCGGTGAATATGTGGAAGGGGATGAACTGGTAACCGATATGGACTCCAATGGCTGGCCGCAAAGCAAGCGCAATGAAGTGTTGCGTATCTTGCGAAAGGGTTTTGCGATTCATTTAAACGGAGATCAGCACCTTGCCGCCATCACCCAGTATGGTATTGATACATTTCGGGATGCCGGATATCAATTTACAGTACCGGCCTTGAATAACAGCTGGCCGCGGAGATGGTGGCCGCCGGTTCGGAAAAATCATAAGTCCGAACCGGATCAGCCTCCTTATACCGGGGCCTACCGGGATGGGTTCGGTCACCCGATGTATGTAATGGCGGTGGCTAATCCACAAAAGACGGGGCTCGAGCCCTCCGTTTTATATGATCGCGCTCCCGGATATGGAGTGGTGACGTTTGACAAAAATCGCCGTGAAATTACTATGGAGTGCTGGCCGAGACATGTAGATCCTCAACTTGAGTCCGATGGACAGTATCCCGGATGGCCGCGGATCGTCAAGCAGTTGCAGCATTATCAACCGGATCCCTCTTTCTTATTGCCGGTATTGGACATCCAGGCTTCGAATCTCCCCGTCGTTCGCGTCACCAACGAAGAAACCGGCGAGCTGGATCATGTCTTGAGGATAGGAGTTTTAACCTATCAGCCCAAAGTGGCAGCGGAAGGTAGCTACACAGTTGAGGTTATTGATGAACAGCAGGGAAAAAGCAAGAAAACAACCGGCTTGAAAGCGATAGATGCAGGAAATGAAAAACGTGTAACCATAAAATTAGAATAATCCCATGGAGGCATTCTATGCTAAAACGGACTGCTATGAAAACACTCGTGCCCGTGACGTTGTACCTGGCGCTTTTTTTATTATATCCCGCAACCTTGCTGAGTCAATCGACCGAACAGTGGCAACCGGCCGAACCACGGTTGACAACGCCCTGGACGGATAGTGTGGATCCCGGTAATCCGCTGCCGGAATATCCTCGTCCCCAGTTAAAGCGAGATAACTGGAAGTCTCTGAATGGACTCTGGGATTATGCGTTTGCTCCCAAACTTGAGGGTGAGCCCGGTCAGTGGGAAGGAGAAATCCTGGTACCCTATCCCATTGAGTCGGCGCTCTCAGGCGTGAAAAAAACGGTGGGTCCGGACCGCCGGCTCTGGTATCGGCGTACGTTTGATGTTCCTGAAGCCTGGCTGCAAAATGATCAGCGTGTGCTTTTGCACTTCGGGGCGGTCGATTGGGCTTCCGATGTCTGGGTGAACGGTCATAAGTTGGGGCATCACCGGGGCGGATACGATTCGTTTGCCTACGATATAACCGATGCGATTCAAAACGGGGAACAAACCATCACCGTTGCGGCATGGGACCCCTCCGATGCCGGCTATCAGCCGCGCGGCAAGCAAGTTCGCAATCCTCGGGGCATCTGGTATACGAATACGACCGGTATCTGGCAGACAGTCTGGTTGGAGCCGGTACCGAAAGTTTCGATCAAGGATCTGCGTATGCAGCCTGATATCGATGAAAAACAGTTAAGCCTTAAGGTAAAGGGCAGTACAGAAAAAGAAGGTTATACCGTTCATGCGGCGGCCTATGCCGGAGATACCAAGGCAGGTGAAGCGACTGGCAAGCTTGGTGAGGCTTTCAATATTGACGTAGATCCGCTCAAATTGTGGTCGCCCGAATCTCCCTTTCTCTATGATTTAAAAGTTACACTGCGCCGCAATGGCAAAGATATCGACCAGGTGTCCAGCTACTTCGGCATGCGTGAAATTCGCCTGGGTAAAGCGGAAGACGGATACGTCCGATTTTTCCTGAACGACAAACCGTTATTCCATTTCGGTTTGCTGGATCAGGGATTCTGGCCGGATGGACTCTACACGGCTCCGACCGACAATGCCCTGAAATACGATATCAAAGTTACCAAAGATCTGGGCTATAACATGATCCGCAAGCACGTGAAGATCGAACCCAACCGGTGGTACTACTGGGCGGATAAAATGGGCGTGCTGGTCTGGCAGGATATGCCGAACGGTGATCGACATATCGGTCGCAATGACGACGATATAAACCGCGTGGCCCAATCGGCCTACCAGTACAAGGTAGAGCTTGAAGAGATGATCGACGAACACTATAACCACCCCTCGATAGTTACCTGGGTACCGTTTAATGAAGGATGGGGCCAATTCCAGACCGAGCAGGTGACCAATCTTGTTGAGCAGTGGGATCCCACACGGCTGGTCGACAATCCCAGCGGCTGGGCCGACCGGGGCGTGAGCGATATGAACGATATCCACAGCTATCCCGGTCCCGATATGCCGGAGACCGAGGAAGATCGAGCGGCGGTACTGGGTGAATTCGGCGGACAGGCACTCGTGGTGCGGGAACACCTGTGGCTCCAGGACTTTTCCAAAGCTCCCAGCCATTTTAAAACATCCCAATCAAAGGAACGCCTGCATACAAAATACGACAGCCTGGTTACGGCCGTGATGCCGCTTAAGGACAAAGGGCTTGCCGGAGCTGTTTATACGCAGACCACCGACGTCGAAATCGAAGTCAACGGCATCATGACCTACGACCGACGCGTCATCAAATTCGACCAGGAACACCTGCGTAAACTCCACAACCGCCTGATTCACGAATAAGGAAAGGGGTAGTTCGTCGGACTTTACAACGATCTATATACCCGTGAAAGTCCGACGAACTACGAGTTAAGATATGAACTGCAAAACGTATTTATATTTGTCCCCATAATTCCAGGAATCGCGGATTGATAGTAATCATAAATCCCAAATCGAATTAAGTTCAACAGAAAATAAGAAGTCAGTAACACCCGTGTTAATCCAAAATCCAAAATCCAAAATTCAAAATTTCTTTGGACCGTAGCGATTTCATAAAATTGACCGCCGCCGGGACGCTTGGGGTTCCTTTATGGGGCAGCGAAAAATTCACTCAGTCTGAATCAACTTCGGATCGGGAGAGCGGTCAGCCCAATATCATCTTCATATTTGTGGATGATATGGGATATGCGGATTTAAGTCTGACGGGAAACTGCAAGTTGGAGACTCCCAATATGGATAGGATTGGCAAAGAGGGCCTGCTTTGTACCGACTTCTATGTAGCTTCTCCTATCTGTTCGCCCTCCCGGGTGGGAGTTATGACCGGTCAATACCCTTCACGTTGGCGTATAAATTCTTTCCTGGCAACGCGCGAAAAGAATAAGAAACGCGAGATGGCGAATTACCTGGATCCGCAGGCGCCGTCCCTGCCGCGGACAATGAAAGAGGCCGGCTATGCGACCGCTCATTTTGGGAAATGGCATATGGGCGGTGGACGCGATGTCGATGATGCGCCCTTGCCGCAGGCATATGGGTTCGATGAATCGCTCGTATCGTTCGAGGGACTTGGAGACCGACTGTTGCAAAAAGAGCATTTCCTTTCGGAAGACAGTGCCCAGTTGGACAGGGGAAAAATAACCTGGGTAGAGAAGTGGGAAAAGACGGGCATCTATGTGGATCGTACGCTCGATTTTATCGAACGTAATCAAAACAATCCCTTTTATATCCACCTCTGGCCAAATGATGTGCACGATCCGTTTAAACCGAAACCGGAATGGCGGGATGAATTCAGTGAGTACGACAACAATCACTATCAACGTGATTTCTTGGCCGTATTGAAAAACCTTGACGAACAAATCGGTCGGGTGCTCGACAAACTGGAGGAGATCGGACTGGCTGAAGATACGATGATTGTGCTGACAGGCGATAACGGTCCCACGGATTGGCCTAGATATTATAATCAACACTATTGGCCTCCCGGTAGTGCGGATCCGTTCCGGGGACGCAAGTGGAGTCTTTATGAAGGCGGAATCCGGGAACCGCTGCTCATACGCTGGCCAAGGAAAATCAAGCCGGGCACGGTAAACGAATCGTCCATCGTGCATGCTGTAGACCTTTTCCCGTCCCTCTGTTCGATGGCAAGAGTCAAACCACCGGAAGTGAACTTCGATGGTGAAGATCTAAGCGAGGTATTATCGGCTGACTCCGAGAAACAGCGCAACCGGCCCGTCATGTGGGAGTACGGGCGAACCGATGACTACCTGCAGCCCGGCAATCCGCGTTTTCGCAGTCCCAATCTTGCGATTCGTGATGGAAAATGGAAACTTTTAGTGAATGACGACGGTTCTGGTAAAGAGCTCTATAACCTGGAGCAAGACCACGCAGAAACCACCGATATCAAAGACCAACATCCCCAAATCACCAATCGCCTCTCACAAAAAGTAATCAACTGGCGAAAATCACTACCTTGATATAACCTGGAATTAATCTGAAAAAGAAAACATTGTCTATCCGCTCGTAAAGTGAAACGACGGTTGCAAGTCGAAAAACCAGCATCACCCATTAATCATTAATCATTAATCATAAATTATTAATCACTAATCACACCTCCCATGAAACGCAAAGACTTCCTTAAAATCAGCGCCGCAGGAACAGCAAGCCTGGCGTTTCCCGGCCTGCAATGTGCACGAGCCCCGCAACAAGCAGATCGACCCAACATCATCGTGATCATGGCCGATGACATGGGATTTTCGGATGCCGGCTGTTATGGAGGAGAGATTGATACACCGAATATAGACCGGCTGGCTGATAACGGACTGCGATTCACTCAATTTTATAATGCCGCCCGGTGCTGCCCAACGCGTGCCTGCCTGATGACCGGGGCTTATCAGCACAAAGTGAATATGGGTCGCAATGGTCAAACGCTGGGGCGCAACGGCCTTACAATTGCCGAGGGATTGAAGGAGGCTGGATACAATACCTCCATGCTGGGCAAATGGCACTTGTCACTCACGGAGCCGCTCGATGACAAAGAAAAACATCAGAAGTGGCTTAATCATCAATATACGCCCGATCGTCCCTTTTCCCCGATCGATTCCTATCCGGTGAACCGCGGATTCGATGAGCATTACGGTCCGATTTGGGGAGTAGTGGACTATTTTGACCCTTATTCACTGGTGGAAGGCGAGAAACCGGTCAAGGAGGTCCCTGATGATTATTACATTACCGATGAACTGAACGACAGGGCCGTGGAAACGGTTAAACGTCTCGGCAAGGAGGATGACCCCTACTTTCTCTATCTGGCGCACTGTGCCCCGCACTGGCCGTTGCATGCCCTCGAAGAGGATATCCAGAAGTACAAGGATCGATATAAAGAGGGCTGGGATAAACTGCGACAGGAACGATACGAACGACAGCTTGAAATGGGGCTGTTCGACAAGGAAAATACCCCGCTGCCGCCGGTACAAACTCGTCAAACGAAAGCGTGGGATGAACTATCAGAAGAAGAAAAAGATTACCAGGCCAGTAAGATGGCGGTGCATGCGGCGATGATAGACCGGATGGACCAGGGAATCGGACGTATGATCGACGCCCTGGAAGAAACAGGTCAGTTGAATAATACCATGATTGTCTTCCTGTCCGATAACGGCGCTTCCCGTGAGACGCCGAAAGACTGGGGGCCCGGCTTTGATCGGCCCTCGGAAACACGCGACGGACGAAAAATCCATTACCAGCCGGATGAAATCGAGGATATGGGATCTCAAACCTCATTCGCGGGAATTGGTCCCGCCTGGGGAAGCGCCAGTAATACTCCCTTCCGTTTCTGGAAAATGAACGAGTATGAAGGCGGAAATCACACCCCTTGCATTGTGCACTGGCCTGAAGGACTTGATCATGAGCCGGGAAGTTATACCGAGCAGGTGGGACATGTCATGGATTTTCTGCCAACCTTCCTGGAATTGGCGGAAACCGAATATCCGGAAAAGTATAACGGACGTGAGTTGGTATCCGTCGACGGCAAGAGTCTGGTGCCCACCCTGAAAGGCAAACAGCGCAAAGGATACGACCAACTTTACTTTGAACACGTTGGCGGAAAAGCACTGCGTGAGGGGGATTGGAAAGTGGTTCAGTTGAACGACAACTCCCCCTGGCGACTCTACCACCTATCCGAGGATCGCACCGAAACCACTGATGTATCCAAACAAAATCCCGAACGCTTCAAACGGATGATCGAAGACTGGAAACAGTGGGCGGATCAAGTAGGTGCTTCATGATCTTAACCAAAGATACCCCTGAGTGTGAGGTAGGTATTTGCCAGATAAAGAAAAATGAAAATAAAATGCGGAACTCACTCTAATGCAATTGCCGGTATAAAAGGTTTAATCGTTGTTGGTGTATTTTTGGTATTCACTGATGACCTCCGGGGACAGCGACTGGATGAACCCCCAAACGATAAAGCTGTTATTACGGCTGACAAACGCCAGGGGCCGATTACACTGGATGGAAAGCTGACGGAAAAAACGTGGAATTTTGCTGTCGATGCCACAGAATTCGTCCAAAAGAATCCGGTGGAAGGAGCTCAACCTTCGGTTCGGACGGATGTTAGCGTTTTGTTTGATGATCATGCAATATATATCGGGGCAAAGCTTCATGACACAACGTTATCGATTGCCGATCAGTTGGTACGACGTGATGGGGCGGGACAGTACGACTATTTCCAGGTTTCAATCGATCCTTATCACAATAAACGATCCGGGTATCGATTCCGGGTGAGTGCATCGGGCGTTCAATGGGATTCAAATCTTTATAATGATGATGAACAGGACCGGGCCTGGGACGCCGTGTGGCAATCAGCCGTATTAATCGATTCCACGGGTTGGAGCGTGGAAATGAAAATTCCCTTGTCCCAAATACGCTATAAACGAAGAGACGACATTCAAACATGGGGAATTAATTTCACCAGGCGAAGACTTTCAACCAATGAGCTGCTTCAATTTTCACTGGTGTCAGATACCAGATCGGGGGTGGTGAGTCAATTCGGTGATTTACAAGGGATATTAATTGATAAAAAAGTCCCGGGTATTGAATTTCGTCCCTATACGTCGTTGTTCAGCCATTTTGATGAAAGTATTCCCGGGGATCCCTTTTTTGATGGGAGTGAATATCGCTGGAACGCAGGAGGAGAGTTACGGTATCGGTTGGGAAGTACGGCTACGTTGGATGCAACCTTCAATCCGGACTTTGGACAGGTTGAGGTGGATCCGGCAGTCATTAACCTTACCGCATTTGAAACGTTCTTCCCGGAAAAAAGGCCTTTCTTTGTTCAAAACGCTCAGATCTTTGACTTTGGTTTAATTGGAGGCAACAATCGATTGTTTTATAGCCGACGCATTGGAGAGCGTCCCGGGGGTAGAGCTCCGTCGGAAGCCGAGTTCGTCCAGAAACCTGAACAGACCACCATCATCGGGGCGGGAAAATTGACAGGCAGAAACGACAAAAACCTCTCCTATGGAGCTTTGTCAGTAGTCACGGCAAGAGAAGAGGGACATTATCTGCCGGAAAATTCAGATCATATACAGTCATTCATAGCTGCTCCAGCCCGTTTTTACAATGTAGTGGGCCTGTCGAAGGAGTATCGGGAAGGGAAGACTTTTTTAAAAGGGGTGGGGGCCACGATGCATAGAGAGAAAACGGGAGAAACATCCTTGAATGATAGAATAAGTGCTTCGTATTCGGCGGGTATCCGATGGGAACATAACTGGGGCGGTTCTCGATCGCGTGACTGGCAATTCTGGGGATTTTTAGCGGGAAGCCATATCCGCGGACCCAGCGAATCGCTCGTACGTATACAACGTGATATTAATCATAATTTTCAGCGGCCGGATGATGATGAAGTTAGGGTGGATTCTTCCGCGACCTCTATGAGTGGGACAGCCTGGCAGCTCGAAATAATGCGGAATGGGGATCCATGGTTCGGGAAAATGTGGCTGGTTAACTTAACGCCCGGATTTGAAGTGAATGAAACGGGATTTACCCAACAAGCCGAGCGATTCGGAGCGGGGGGGATGATCGGGTACCAGGAAGTGGATCCGATAGGCATCTTTCAGAATTATGAGTTGCGATTGACCAAATTCAATAATTGGAGAAATTCGGTCTGGAACGATCCTTTTTCCTTTAATGCCTGGAAAAAGGGGTATCGCAGTAATTCCATCGTATTTAACGCGGGAGGTACCTTTAGAAATTATTGGGGCGGACATCTGCGATTGCGGTACGCGTTTGAAACGTTGAGTGATACAAAAACAAGGGGTGGACCGTTGATGACGGATCCACCGCTTTCGGGGATTGATATCAATTTAAATACGGATCGGCGGAAGCCGGTTACTTTAAGCTCCTCCTTTGGCTATGAACATCGATACTATGGGGGATATAGCTGGGATGTAAATCTTGGAATTTCCGGACGCCCTACCTCCTCCGTGGAGTTAAGTCTTACGCCGCGATTAGCTAAAGAGCACGATCCAGCTCAGTATGTGACTACGAGTCCGGATCTGAATTATGAACCGACCTATGGACGCCAGTACATATTTTCCGATCTTTATCGAACAACGGTTGCTCTGCAGGGTAGGGTCAATAAAGCATTTAGTAAGGATTTATCCCTGCAATTGTTCCTGCAACCGCTGATTTCTTCAGGCGATTATCGTAGTTATAAACGGCTGCGGTGGGCTGAATCCTTTGAATTTGATTATTTTGTCGACGGGACCGGTATCGAAACGCCGGCAGGAATAGTATGTAGCCAAGGTTCGATGTGCGTAAGAGATGGTCGACGGTATTTTGATACTGACGATGATCAGTTGGCGGAGTTTTCGGTCCGGGATCGGGATTTCAATACCAGGATATTAAAGGTGAATGCTGTTTTGCGATGGGAGTACCGACCGGGCTCTACGTTCTACCTGGTTTGGCAACAAAATAGATTCAGTCGTATCATGGAAGGGACGTTCAACTTCGGAGATAATCTTGCAGACTTGGGTAATATTTATCCGGAAAACATTTTTATCATTAAAATAGATTATTGGTTCGGTTTATAAATGTTAACTTAAATCGGTTGCAAACGTTTTTCTTGGTCCAATGTGCATCAGAAAAATAACAAAAGGTGTTTAAGATATGGAAATTATGAGTCGTGGTGGGCTGGCAAAAGTATGGACGGTCTCGGTCTTGTTGGTTTTTGCAAGTGTTGCAAGAGGGCAGCAGCCGATTGATACGGTCAATCTGGCTACCGTTGAACCGGTTGTTCAGGCGCAATATCTGTCCAATAACCCTGCCATCGACGGCCAATTTGATTTCCAAAGTAATTTCCCGTGGATCCCCTTGATGCAGAGCGTTTCTTCGGCTTCCAACCCTTCCATACCGGGATGGTACAAGGTCGGCTGGAATGAGGAGGGAATCTACATCGCAGCAGCGGTGCCATCCGCACAAACAGACCGACTCATGAATACCGGTCGGACTCCAGACGCTCCGTTCGAGCTGAGTGTCCGACTGGATGTGCAAAAAGAGCACCGGCCGGGATATCCGGGTGACCACATGCTCCGGTTTATGCCGCTCACGCATGAACCGGATAAGATGCTTTACCGCAATCAGGGTTTTTTGTTTAATCACTACCTGGGGTCCGATTCCAGGTTGGTGGATGACGGCCTGGTAATGTGGGGCGAGCGTTCCCTGTCAGGTATCGATCCCGGGGGGATCCTGGCACGGTGGGCACCGTTTGATAAATCGGACAGGGAAGCTGTTTCAAGGTCGACGCGTCCCAACCAGGGGATAAGCATTGAGATCTTCATTCCCTGGCAAAACTTGCAGGGAGCGGAAGACCCTCTGCAAACGGATACCTATTTCAACCTGGAATTAAGCCTGCCCGGAAATCGATCAGCTTCCTGGATTGGAAATATGCATACGGAGAGAGCCTCCGCCGGACGAGTTAAACAGCTTCAACCGGATGTCCCATATTCTCATAACTTATACCGGGAAAATTCCCTGCTGCTCCACTCGGATGCCAATGTGCTGGCGGGAGAAGAGTTTGTCAACGTGTATTATCCGATTCCGGATGATTTGACGGGCAGCCTTGCCTTCGCACTTGTGGATAGTGCCGGTCACACGCTGCAGTCATTTGATGCGCTGAAGTACAATGATCCCAATATAGTCCATACGCGTTTTCGCGTGATTGACGAACCCGATGGACCCTACCGGCTTGAATTAAGGAATGCGGATCAGGACACCACGATATCCTATAAGCCGGTATTTGCAGCCGATTCACTCCTTCGACGCTTCACAACCCAGCGGAAGGAGATGCTTATGAAAAAGGAACAGTTGATGCAGGAGGAGGTTTCGTGGCGGACCGGCCAACTGGCGCGCGCCGAATGGCTTTTGAATAAAGCAGAGATCAAAGGCTCAACCGGTTTGCGGGAGATCAATCAAAAAATTGAATCCTTCCATCGCGCCGCAACCATTTTAAAAGCGGTGGAAAAAGGAGATCGACCGGAACCGGCTAACGTCAACTACTTTAGACCCGGCGAATTTTCTGCCGACGGGAAGCGGGGTTATATACACTTTAAAGCGGTTAACGATGGGGAGGCACGACTTACGATTCAGGGGGATGCGACCGAGCCTTGGAACGTGAACCCCCTGATTTATGGGACCTTTTCGGAACCGGTTATTTTTGATCGACCGGTTTATGATCTGCTTTATGGACAGTTGCTGCGAAATCCCAGCTTTGAGTGGGGGCATCCGACGGTTCGTCAAACCCATGACCAATATGTGAATCGGTATGACGAGATTGACGAGGAATCCGCCTATGAAGTTGAAAACGGAAATTGGGTTCCGGTGATATCCACCGATGAAGATGAAGTGGCTGCCCCGTGGATGGGGGTCGGAGAGGGAGAGACGGAAATTGCGTTTGCCATAAGCGATGTGTCTTATAATACGAACCAGTCTCAACGTATCATAATCAGAGGACGGGAAACCTGGGGCGGGGTGGCGCAACTGACCAGCCTGCCGGTGTGGCGGGAAACGGAATATCATTTCAAGACAGTTCTGCGTACTGCACCGGGGGCACCGGAAAAAACGGTAGAGCTCAATCTCTATCATGAAGGAGATGTGGTGGACCAGGCCGTTTTTAAAGGTGTCACGGATCGCTGGAAATCCTTTGAAACTAAACTTACAGTCCCACGGTCAAATAAAGAACAAAACGGGTTCCTGGTAGTTTTAACCGCTGAAGGCCCGGCTGATATATATGTCGATCAAACAAATATGTTTCCGGCGGATACAGTGGGCGGCGGACTCGATCCGCAGTCGGTCGAGCAAATTAAAAAACTGAAGACGGGATGGGTGCGCTGGCCGGGAGGAAACTATGCCTCTTCTTATCACTGGAGGGAAGGCGTGGGACCGTTAACGGAACGAGTGACCCGCCCCAATCCCACCTGGATTGGGCTGAACTCCCATTATTTCGGGACCGACGAGTATATGAAATTCAACAAACTGGCCAACCTGGAGCCGCTGATCACCGTTAACGCCGGTACAGGAACTCCGGAGGAGGCCGCACAGTGGGTAGAATATGCAAACGGTACCACAGACACCCCCATGGGTCAGTTACGGGCTGAGAATGGTCATCCGTCGCCTTATGATGTGAAATATTGGAACATTGGCAATGAATTGTGGGGTTTCTGGCAGGCGGGTTATGCAACTCCCTCGGAGTATGTCGATCGATACAGGAATTTTACAAAGGCGATGGCTCAAAAAGATTCGGCCTTGGAGTTTATCTCGATCGGCGTGGGTCCTTTTAGTGTGGGGACGAAGCGGTGGACCGATATGCTGATTGAGCAGGTGAACCAACATCACGATATTATTGATTTTCATGCGTACGTCGGGGTGCCGAACTACTTGGATCTGGATGATAAGAAATCACTGGAAACACTGACGCATATTCCCGTTGCCTTTGAACAGGGATTGATGGCATTTCGCGATCGGGCACAGGAAATCGGTCAGGGTGATCTCGATGTAATCGTCGGTGAATACAACAACCGAACTGACGGGCGTATGCCGGATCAATGGGAAGAGGTGGGAGATCTGTTAACCTATGCCGGTTGGCTGCATGGCTTTATTCGCCAGGGCGAGTATGTGGTTGGAGCCAATGCCACCGAATATTCTGTATTTGATCCGCGGTCCGGTGAATTTGGCGGAATGCATCCACGTTATCAACTCTTTAAGACTTACCGGGAACAGGCGGGAACAAAACCGGTCCGTGCCATGCTCGAAACACCCGTTCGACAAAGTCCCGTTGAGGGAGGTAAGGATGTAACGCCTATTTTTAACGTCCCGGTTATCGACGCGGTGGTATTGCAAGACTCGACGCACCAGTCGATCAGTATCGGTTTGATTAATCGCGACCTTGAAAAAAGTCATTCCATCGAAATTGATCTCCGGGATTTTGATCCCGCGTCCAGGGCCACCCAGTATTTGATATGGGATAAAAATGCCATCCAGGATACCACCGATCGTCAAGGAGATACGAAAGTTTACGAGCAACCCATCGAAGTCAGCCAAAATTTCAACATCCAGCTAAAACCCCATTCAGTAACACTCATAAAACTGAAAACAAAATAAGTCCCCCTTTGGAGGGGGAAGGTCCATCCCAAAACATTTGGGAGGGACAAGGGGGAGGACCAACCCACTGTCGGGATGGACCTTCTCGTCCCAATAAAACGCAACAGGACAAGGCGGGACCAACCCTTGACAAGCTCACAAGGTGAATGCTGATAGTATGTACAAGTAAGTAATCAAAAGTGCATATCCCCCCCCTCTAATACCAGCTCGAACGCACGTGGAGCGTGGAGCATGGAGCATGGAGCTCCGAGCAAAGCACAGCTTTGCTCGGATTACTTAACCAATGTCATGGGAGCAACCTCCGTTTTGCTGCTTGCCGTAAGTTTATAGTAATAAACCCCGCTCGAATGTCCGTCGGCATTCCAGGTAACTTTGTAACGCCCGGCCTGTTTTCGGCCGTTTACCAGGGTTGCGACACGCTGTCCCACCGCATTGAATACTTCCAGCTTTACATCGGTGGCTTCCGGCAATGCATAAGGAATCGTGGTCGAGGGATTGAATGGATTGGGATAATTGTCATCCAGGCTCAGCTTGGTCGGTAAATTCGGATTCACACCGGCAATAGGGGTGGAATTTTCAACATCCATTTCCAATCGATACACAGAGGTCGGTTCCAGGGTGATCTGCATGTTATTATTGTCCGGGCTCTGCGTGTATTTTTGAATGTTGAACCCATTTCGATTGGTCCAGCTCGTTTGTCGGCTGAAAGGATCGTCGCTGTAAATTTTTACAAACGATACGTCCTGGTTGACTTTCCAATTTCGATGCAGCTCGACATTGGCATCAAAGCTGTATTGGATGCTGCGGTTGGTTAAAAACAGGTAGAGTTTGTTGCCGGAATGCGACCGGATTGCTGTGGCGTCCACGTAAGGCACGTTCTCGGTATCGGTTTGATGAACACCGGCTTGCCTCATGAAAAACGAGGGACTGTCGTTCGTTACATATACCGAATGCCAGGAGTTATCCGTCTCTGTAAAGGGTTGTGCGTAGTACTTGGAGACATAATTGCCGGGATTGACCGGTCTCAAGTCGATCGGGAATGGACGGTAAAACAAGGTGTTGTCTCGTTGATAGCTGTACTTTACAGCATCGCCGTTGCGCATAAAGACATTGAACATTCCGGCTACGAACGAGGCATGGGCCATCGTCGGATAATTCGGACGCGGCCAGCCGCTGTTTACTTTGGCCTGGAGATTCCATTCGCCTACATTGATAATCATGTCGGGTCGATCATAGGCCTCGGCCCAGCTCATCACGCGGTCTATGACGTGTTTTTCGTATTGAGTGGGGAAAGCTACCATGTTGCGCAGGTATTCATTCTCGTCCCAC
The DNA here is from genome assembly GCA_913057825.1 of uncultured Balneolaceae bacterium. Taxonomy (GTDB): domain Bacteria; phylum Bacteroidota; class Rhodothermia; order Balneolales; family Balneolaceae; genus CAJXOW01. Next base: position 16,387 of record CAJXOW010000044.1, read on the forward strand.
CCGTCCCGATTTTTATCCAGGACTACGCCGTTGACATACCGGTGGATGTCGATGCCGTCCATGTTTTCGCCGGCGATACTGAATACCTTCCGGTTCCAATCTTCATCGTAGTTTGTGTACAGGGGATCTATACCGGCGGCTACCACTTTAATATCGGAATCCACCGCCTTCATGGCCTGGTAATAATCCACGAACTGGCGGGCAAAATCTTCGGCGTTGGTGTGACCGATTTGATAAGAGCCGTACACCTCGTTGCCCACTTGCCAGTGCGTGATGTTATAAGGTTCCGGGTGACCGTGTTCGGCGCGGAGCTGTCCCATTTCGGTATCGGTCGATCCATTCACGTATTCGACCCAATCAGCAGCTTCCTCCGGGCCAATGGATGGATTGAATCCGATATTCAAGTAGGGCGTAATCCCGGCGATTTCACAGAATTCCAGAAACTCCTGGGTTCCCATAAAATTCGATTCCAGTCCGCCCCAGGCCAGGTTGTGCTTGACGGGTCGCTGCTGAATCGGTCCCACGCCGTCCATCCAGTGATAGGCACTGGCCCAGTTGCCGCCCGGCCAGCGAATACTGGTAACGTTGTATTCGTCAATGTACTCAATGGTGGTAGGATTGTATTTCCCGCGAATGGCGTCACCCGACATCAACCGCGTCCCGTCAACATCAAGATATCCATCCCCCTCAATTACAATACCGAGCGCGTATTTACCAAAAGTACTATTGTTATAACGACCGGTGTAGGTCCCGTTCAAGTCAAGTGTAAGCGTATCTTTCCGCCAGGTGCTGTCGATAGCCACGGTTTTAGATACATAGACTTCATCACCCAATAGCGATTCGAGGCGGATCGAGGCACTGTCGATGGTGCCGCGGGTAAACATGTGAAATTTGTATACCTGTGTACGTTGATCCGGTAGTGCCGTCCGCTGACGAACGCCGCCCCGGTTGCCGCCGCTGACTTCAATACGTTGATAGTGGTTGGCATGAGCGACACTGTCTTCAGTTCGCATTTCCTTGGTGGAGTTGTCATAGGGATCCGGTTCCCAGGGATAGGCAATGCCATCTGTATTTGGAGTATTCTGGTACAGGACGGCTGTACGTTTTTGCCAGATCTGGTCGCCTAGATGGAACCATCGCTCAAATGAGCTGTTGGCCAGGTGTTGGGCATAAAGGCCGGGATAAACATCCTTCCCGTTATGTTCAATGAATTTGCCGTAAATCTTTTCATCGATGGTCCAACTCGAGGTATCATCGGGATTGACGCTGATCGTCAGGTCGGAGGTCTGTCCCAGGGCAAGGACAGGAAACAACACCATAAGCGCAAAGGCTAAGGTAAATATGGATTTAATGGATTTTATCATCGGATAGCTCATAAGACTAAACTTTAAAAGCAAATTAAGGGGATAACGATTTCAATTTCTCAAATCCAGTTACAAAAAAAGGCTGGAGACCAGCTAACGATCCCCAGCCTTTTAATCAATGTAAACGAGCTAACCCATTAACCCTTATTTGAGCAGCATCATCTTTCGGACTTTATGGGTTTTATCCGTCTCCAGTCGGTAGAAGTAAACGCCGCTGGAGAGCGATTGACCGTCGAAATTAACGGTATAAGAGCCCGATTTTTGCTCCTTGTCGACCAGGGTGGCTACTTCGCGACCCAGCACATCATACACCTTGAGCATTACATCACTGGATCGGGGAAGCGTGTAGCTGATCTTTGTTTTCGGGTTGAAGGGATTCGGATAGTTCTGATCGAGTTTCACCTGTTTGGGCAAGGTAACCGGCTTGTCGTCGATCGAAGTCCACGTCGAGTCTTTGTAGGAATCCGGAACGTAATTGTAAAATTTGACCTCGTCGATCCAGCCTCGATAAAGCGGCCCGTCCGGTACGCCCAATGGCGGTTCTCCATCTTCAAGTCCGGGAGTGAAGGCACCGATGCGGAAAGGACCATTTCCTTGATAAACCCGGACATCCATACCGTAACCGGCCGTGTTTATCAGGTTGTTAGCCGCGTCATATAGTTGTGAAAACATGGTATCTTTACTTTTGACCACGTATACGACACGATACCACTCGTCGGGAGTCAGGGTGCTGTCGAGGCCGGTTACATTACCGCTGAATTCTCCGAAGCCATCTCCCGGTTCGGAGAAGTAGGAGGCAGGCGTAATATTGCCGTTGCCGGTCGTCCATATCTGGTAGTTGAAGTTATTCCAGGATTCATATACGCCGCGATCCTGACCTTCCTTAATAACCCAACGGGTTGCAAAGTCGGGGATCGAATCGGTTTTCAGCCAGAAGTCGAGGACAAACTCATCATTTTTAAAGTGAGCGGCTTCGGTCTCCATATTGTAATCAGCCTCCCAGCTGTCGGGACCGACCGAAAGGTGCGAAGAGTCGCCTTCCAGGTACATGGAATGGCTGGTACCGTCGGCACCTTCATCGGCAATTTGAGGTTCACCGCCAACGGTCCAGTTAATGTCGGCTCCGGTATTGCCTTTGTTGGTGGGCGGCATCGACTCATCTTCAAAGTCTAGATGCAGGACTTGCCCCTCATCGTTTACGGAATAATTCATGTAGGGACCTCGTTCCGCATTGACCCCGTTGGGCGCATTCGCGGAGAGTCCATTTTCAGAAGTACCCGATACATAGTAGGATACGGCAGTTCCCGAAGGTTGCGAAGGGATGGTGCCCTCGTAGAGGGTGTCATTAACCTGGGTCATGGTAGACGTTTGCCATCCGTCGCCGGTATTATAGTTGATAGTAAGTTGGTCTATGCTGCTGCCGGCAACGCTTTTTGCCGTGGCGGTAATCTCGGCCGCACTGTCTGAACTTACTTGGTCCAATCGCGTTACGTTCGATACAATCGGCGGGGTGTCGAAATTACGAATAATGTTGCTGATGCGGATCTCGTCTATAAACCCGTCGACAAATGCGTTCTGAAAAGAACCATCCGGCATTTTGGTCATCCCGATATTCAACGGTGCTTCCGTAGTGACCGGCGGCGAAAAATAATCCGGGTCGTAATCCCTGGAAGCAAATTCAAGTAGATTTCCCTGCTTGTCATGAATCAGCAGACCGGTGACATGCTGGGAAGCATCGCGTATAAAGGTCAGGTGATACCATTCGCCGGCCTGAAAACTGCCCGGACTGGTATCGGTATCCAGCCACCCAAAGTCGTCGGGGATGGAATCCAGGTGGGCCCGGTAGTTGCCTCGCAGGCTCCTGAAATCACCGCGGGCAAGCAAGTTATAGTTAAATCGGTCTACGCCTGAAGCATGGGGCTTGATAACAAAGCGCGGACGCCATCTCCAGTCGTCATTGGTCTCTCCAAAGGTTAGAATGTTAACCCAGGCTTCAATGGTCCAGTCACCGGTAAGGTCCAGCAGGTCGTGATCGGGGACCAGTACACCGGTCGTATCCGTGGGCGAACTGTTGTCAAGATACAACATATTGTTAAAATTACTCCCCACGTCGGAGGCAACAAATCCATAACTGTCGCCGTGAGCCTGCCCGTCTTCAACGCCCAGGTTCGATGCATTGGTGAAATCACCGTCAAAGTGCATCAAAAGGACGGTGTTGGAATCCGGCTCGTAGGGATCCATGAAATTCTGCGCTTGCGAGTTTTGCAAGCCGAAGGTTAACCCAGCAATTAACGCTAGAAGAAAGAAACTGCTAACCCGAGTAATCCGTAGCATGTTTAACATAGCGAACACCTCTTATGTAAATGTTAAGATGACAATTGATATAGAACGCTTACCCCTTTAATGCAACTGATCTGTTATAATGTACCTTGATTGAAACCCCCTGGTGGTTATCAAGAGAGAATATTTCTGTGAGCCTTAAGTGAGTCAAGGTGAACCGATATCGAGATTATAATGCAAATAACTATTGAGTATCCGTTAAGTCTCAACATTACAAGCGCCCGGCACCCGGCAGGTTAGAATCCTCATTTTTAAACTTGAAACCTGACTAAATGAAAGCGCTTTTTTTTGCACCTGAAAAAACAAATGTTATCGCTAACATTTTCGGTGGACCTAACAAAAGACCTCATTAATATTTTCGTTGTTTGTTAATGTATATAATTTTAACCAGATTGCCCAATTTTCCATAAAGTGTTGTTTTTATTAAATATATAAACAAATGGTTTGAGGTTGCAGGGACAGTTGAACCCCCAAATTATTCACATATATATTAATTATTTAATAGGAGGGAAGTGGGATGCATGAGGCAGGGTGTTAAAGGCTGCGCCTTAGTAATTACCGGCTCTAATAGGGGGAGATGAACGGATTATATGGGATAGGTATTTGATTGGGTTGATTCATAAAAAAAGCCCTGCGGGACTTAATTCCCGCAAGGCTGATAAATAAATGTAAGCTTTATGTATTAGTAACCGTCGTTCTGAACCAGGGAGGGATTGGAGTCCATTGCCGGTTGCGGTATGGGAAGTAATACATGATGTGGCTGAGCATTGACGCCGCGTGCTTGAGCGCGGGAGATGAACTCGCCGTGGCGGATTAAATCTTCCCGGCGTTTGCCTTCATAGTAAAATTCCCATCCTCGTTCAGCAAGGATGTGATCCAACAGTTCGGCTTCACTGCCGAAGTCGCCAAGTGATATCTGATCGTTTCCGGTAAGCCCGGCTCGTTCACGAACCTGGTTGATCAAATTGACCGACTCCTGGTTCATCCCATTTTCACGGACAAGGGCTTCAGCCCGACTCAACAGTATGTCGGCATACCGTATAATAGGATAATCGTTACCATAGAAGTTACCTTGGGCCGCGGCGGTCGGCATGTATTTGAAACAGCGGATATTGTCGCCGTCATCGGCTAAATTAACCGTATCGCCTGCCGCATTAACATATTCGGTCACAAAAGGAACCAATCGCTCATCATCCGGGTCGAAAGAGTTGTAGAAAGCGTCCCGGATGCGATATTGCGATGCCCAGTTATTCCAGCTGTCCATGTACGTGAGATCCCGCTTGGGCCAATAGCGCCAGCCCGGAGGCTGCGTTCCGTTCATGATATTGTTGGCCGGCGGAACCGACGGATCGGCCGTAAAGACCCAGATCATTTCACGATTACCCTCATTCGGTACGTCGAACATCGAGGCATAGTCGTCGAAAAGCTGGTAGTAGTTCAAATCCATCAACGACTGGGAGGCTTCCAGAACTTTGGGCCATTGTTTGGTGTTAAGGAAGAACTTGGTCAGCACCCCATAGGCAGCCCCTTTGGTGGCCCGTCCATATTCGACCTGGCCGGGAGCCGGCAGATTGGTAGCTGCATCTTCCAGCTCATTTTCTATGAACTGCCATATTTCCTGTTCGGAGGCACGTGCCATTTCGAGTGGATCCTGGGTACTCTTGCGAAGCGGCACCGGACCGAATTTCTTATGCATCTGGAAATATGCAAAAGCACGTATAAAGCGTGCTTCGGCCGTAATTTGGTCTTTTTGCTCCTGGGAGATATCCGCTACATCGATGTTTTCGATGAGGGTATTGGCATCCCGGATTGCATTGTAGTGGTTGTTATACCAGTTGTTGATACTGCCGTCCGTCGGGTCCCAGGTGAAGTTGATGAAAAGTACCGCCTGTCGGTTTTCACCGCCGCCGGTCTGCCAGGAGATGTCCGTTTGCCATTCATTGAGCTGATTTATTCGCGTTCGCTGCATGAAACTGGCGTTGGCATAGGCGGAGGCCAGGACTGACCGAACCCCACCTTCTGACTCAAACAGGTTTTCCGGTGCGACCTGTGAGTAAGGCTGCTCGTCAAGTGGATTGTCTGCACATCCGAACGTCAACAGAAGCAATCCGAGTATTGCACTGTATAGAATAATTTTGAAAGTATTCATAGCAATAAAGGATTTAGAATTAAAAGCCTAATTGTATACCGGCCATGAAAGTTCGGCCCAGCGGATACGAGTTGTAGTCAATACGCGCATTGGCGTTGCCGTTGGAGTTCAGCGCGGGATCCAGACCGGTATAGTCGGTCAGGGTATACAAGTTTTCTCCCGTGACGTAGATGGTGGCTTTTCGCATCAGGTTGCCCAGCGTCGCGGCCGGAACACTGTAACTCAGTTTTACGGTTTTAAGTCGCAGATATGAGGCATCTTGAACCGTGCGTGAGTTAACGGCTCTTTGTCCCTGGGCCAGCGGATCCACAAAGGAGGGATACTTGTTGGTCGGGTTATCAGGAGTCCACCGGTTTAGATAGGGCTCGGCTAACTTGTTGCGTCTGAATTGAACCGGGAAATAGGTATCGATTAGATTTCCGTTCAACATATCCACCCCTTGGGCACCTTCTATGAATATATCCAGGGTAAAGCTTTGGTACGAGAAGGTATTTCCGATCGAGAAGGTGTAGTCGGGGAATGAATTGCCGAGTACCACCCGGTCATCGGCATTAATGACTCCATCCTTGGCATCCGGAACTCCATCACCGTCGGTATCGACAGTCACCTGATCTTTATACTTGAACATACCGGGTTCTACATTCGCCGGAGCATTGGTCAGGTCGTCGTCTTCCTGCCAGATTCCCTGAATTTCGTATCCATAGAACGAACGAAGGGGTACGCCCTCGCGAATCAGGAAGAACCCGTTGGTGAAGCCGACATTACCGGTAATAATCTCCTCAATGCCGCCCAGATCCTCAACTTCGTTTTGAAGAGTGGAGAAATTTAGGCTTGTGGTCCACGTAAAATCGCGTTTGCTGATGTTGCGAGTGTTCAATGAAAGTTCAAAACCGGAGTTGAAGATGCTCCCGACATTTCGGATTTGACTCTGGAAGCCGGTTTCGTTGGGAATCGGCATGTCCAGCAGCATATCATAGGTGTCCTTTTCATAGTATTCGGCAGAACCGGTGATGCGCTGGTTAAAGAGTCCGAAGTCGAGCCCGACATTCCACTGACGGGTGGTCTCCCATTGTATATTGGGATTGGCCAGTCGCTCAGGGGCTAATCCGACAACGGGAGAATTGTCCCAGATCGGCGTTCCGCCCGGACCAAAAGTGGTCAGTGACAAAAAGTTTCCAATCTCCTGGTTGCCGGTTTCTCCCCAGCTGAAACGAAGTTTTAAATTGCTCAGAGCGTCTACGTCTTCCAGGAAGGGTTCTTCGGTCATACGCCATCCAAGAGCAAAGGAGGGGAAGTAACCGTATTTGTTGTTTTCCCCGAACTTGGAGGATCCGTCGGCGCGGAATGTACCGGTAAACAAGTAGGTATTGTCGTACTGGTAATTAACACGACCAATGTATGAGATGAGCGTGTATCCGAACTTGGTACTGTTCATGTCGAACGTCTCCTGGTCGCCAAGACTCATATTATTGGTGCGGGTAGCATCGTTGGCGAAGCCCATCGCTTCCTGGTAATCCCGGATCGTTATGAATTCCTGGGTCGTGGCTCCGACCATGGCGTCAAATTCGTGTTTATCAAAAGATTCACGATAGTGGGCCGTGGTTTCGAGCAGATAGTTGGTAGCCTGGCCTTCAGAAATCGATGCAATGCCCCCAAAAGCACGCCCGGATTGCGTAAGCCGGCTGATATAGGTGTCACGCCGCTGACTCTTGACGTCGCCGCCGATATTGGCTTTTAGCGTAAACTGCGGTAGCACGTCATAGGAGGCGTTCATCGTACCGAAATACCGATAGGTGCTTCGTATCGATTCTTCACCGTTGACCAAGGCAACCGGGTTTTCCATAGTGAGATCATTGGATTCGAAGAAGGTGCCGTCATTATTGTAGACGGGCTTCGTTGGATCCCAGTTCATAGCAGTATACAGGGCCCCGGCGTTTTCGTTGAGTCCGTAGCCGGTCGGCGCATAGTCATCTTTTGCATAGTTGGCACTCAGATTAATGCTCCAGTTGAATTTGTCAGAGGTCTGCTGGTCGATATTCACGCGACCGCTGTACTTTTCAAACTTGGAGCTCTGAACCAATCCTTCTTGTTCCATGAAGTTTAGGGATGCATAATAGCGTGTATCATCACTACCCCCGGAGAAGGATAAATTGTTATCGTGCATGAAGGCGTTGTCATTGTAAACCTCTTTACGCCAGTCGGTTCCTGCCCCGCCGTTGGCAATCTCGTCCGACGTTATTTTTTGGTCGTCAGGTAATCCCCTCGCTTCAACCAATTCGTTGTTGACCTGTACATATTCCTGGGTCGAAAGCAGATCCAGTTCACGGGCCGGATTCTGAATGCCCATGTAACCGTCGTAATTGACTTGCATCTGACCACGATCACCTTTTTTGGTGGTGATCAATACGACCCCGTTGGCTCCCCGTGCACCGTATATGGCGGTGGCGGAAGCGTCTTTGAGAATTTCGATGGACTGAATGTCCGAGGGATTTAACGAGCTGATTTCACTTCGCCCGGATCGACTGCCCACAAAACCGGCACCGGTTCCGGCCTGGGCCGATTGATTCTCAATGGGCATACCGTCAATTACATAAAGCGGGCCCGTTCCGGCGTTGACTGATCCGGCTCCACGGATGTTGATCGACAATCCTCCGCCGGGTTCACCCGAGTTTTCAACAACCCGTACACCGGGAACTTTACCCATAATTAGCTGATCGACCGAGGTGTTCGCACCCACTTTAAATTGTTCGGGCCGAACAGATGATACGGATCCGGTCACATCCTGGCGTTCCTGTTCCCCGTAGCCAACAACGACCATTTCTTCCCCGGTAATGGCTTGCGAGCGCAATGCTACGTTGAGCCTCGTACGATCATTGATCGGGATTTCACGGGTTTGATACCCGATGTAGGAAAATACTAATGTGTCTTGCAGGCTGGGAACTCGTAATGTGAACTCCCCTTGCATGTTGGTGGAGGTCCCCCGGTTGGTACCTTTAATGGCTATATTGACTCCAGGTAGGCTTGCGCCGTCGCTGGCAGCGGTAACGACACCGGTTACTTCAGTTTGCTGCGCAGTGCTGTAATCGACACTTGCACATAGCACTAGTGAGATGATTAATCCTAATACGTAGCTGTATTTCATAATCTACCTCTGCATTTGATTAGGTTGGAAGGTCGGTAAGTAAATCACATTTGCATGATAACAACGCTTCTTGATTGTATTTGAATTAAGAGTGTTATCGCTAACATTAACACAGATCGTCAACCACCATACGTAAAAGACTGGCAGGCACATAGGTGCAGCTAATTTCAATCTATAAAAAATTAACCTTATTGGCTAATTATTAATAAATAATTACAAATTTTTTATTAATAAATGTAAAAAATATAGCCTATTCAGGGATTAGGCTTTATTCGGGGCACCGCTATTATTTAAATCGATTCTTAATTTTAGTATGATTGCAGTCATATCATCATAAGTAAGGAGGCGTCCCCCCTCTTTCGGAGGGATCGGGAATATGAGAGGGACTCCCGCCTTGCAGTTTTTTGATCCTTCCTTAATTTTTCTACCTTGCTTATAGCAGTCATTTAATGTTCGTTGACAAGACGGGCCAGGGGCTTAGGGAAGTAGTAAAGTTAGAGCCCACTCATGCTTCCAATTGAAGGTTTTGATATTGCATAGAAGCTAGGGCGGAAGCGGCAATCAGTTAGGCGAATAACTTCCAATGGAAGACAAGATCATTGGCCCGCGACGTCAACGACTACAGTAAGATCCGGGAGAGGTAAATCGCTTATGAAAAAGGAGAGATTATGAAAAAACTTGTACTCGTATTTTTATTGTTTCCGATACTCGCAACTCAAACCCTGGCTGACGGCGTCGCGGTCGTGGATGATGCCGCACCAACCTATTTTAAACTTCTTTCCACCGACATTGACGTCCAGGTGGAAAACCAGGTGGCGATTGTAACGACCACCGAGGTGTTTAAAAACACGATGGATTCGGAGAAATCGTTCAAGTATGCCTACCCGATGCCGCAAGGAGCCAGTGCGACCAGGTTGGAGTATCGCATTGACGGGACCTGGTATGAAGCTGCAATAACCAAAGGGGAACAGGATACCACCCTTCCGGGTCCGCCGGGCGATATGGATGCGGATCTGAAACAATACCTGGGTAAAAATTCACTCTATTTTAATGTATCCGAGTCGGTGGCGTCGGACTCAACGTTTACGGTGAAACTGACGTATGTTAAATTCCTGGAATACGACTTCGGACAGGTTGCGTTTACGTATCCCAACGATTATAGTCCAATCCAGACGGATCCGCTGAACCATCAGGAGTTTAACCTGAAACTGATGTCGGAACGGGAGATTACCTCTATCGAGTTACCCAGCCATATCAGCGCCGAAGTGACCAACAACGGATCGGAAGCTCAAATTGCTTACGCGGCTTCCAACCGGGCGGCGACCACCGATTACCAGGTTAATTATGCGCTGAGCGAGCAGGACCTCGGGTTGTTCGATTTTAGCACATACCGCCCCGACTCGCTGGTGCCGGACCAGCACGGACAAGGGTATTTTATGTTCGTGGCCGAACCCAATCCCGACAGCACCGAGATTGTCGATAAGAATTTTACGTTGATTGTCGACCGGTCGGGAAGTATGAGCGGGGACAAGATTGTGCAGGCCCGCGATGCCGCTCGCTTTATTGTACAACGACTGAATGAAGGCGACCAATTCAACGTCATCAGCTTTAATGAAGACATTTCGGTATTCAGCACCGAGCATCTCCAATATAATGCCAGCAATGAACAGGATGCCATTAACTATATCGATAGTCTGGAAGCCGGGGGATTGACAAATATTTCAGGCGTTTTTACCACCGCAATCTCGCAATTTGAAAATTCGAGCGATTCTACAGCTAATATAATTCTATTCTTTACGGATGGTAAGGCAACTGCAGGTATTACCAATACAGATGACATCATAGAAACGGTTAGCAGAGAAATTACCGACATCGATACTGATGTCACTATATTCAACTTCGGAATCGGAAGCGGTCCCAACAAACGATTGCTCAGCCTGCTGGCCAAGAAAAATAGCGGACTCAGCGAATTCCTGGGGTCGGATGAACTGGAAGGCGTGATTACCAAATTCTACCTGCGGGTTCGGAATCCGGTGCTGCTGGATACCGAGATGTTTTTCGAAGCCGAGGGGATCACGGAAGTCTATCCGAAGGATCTGCCTAATCTCTACAAGGGACAGCAAATGATCGTCACAGGCCGCTACACGAATTCGGGAGAGACCAATGTGAATATGCAGGGAAACAAGTTCGGTAATTCGGTCAGTTATGCGTATGATCTGAGCTTGTCGGACAGCTCCACGAAACGGATGGAGTTTCTGCCGAAGGTTTGGGCCAAGAAAAAGATCGAACACCTGATGGTCGAGTATCACACGTATGACGAGGGATCCGAGATGGCCAAAACCCTGAAAGACAGCATCCAGACGATTAGCGTTAACTATGGAGTCGTGACGGATTTCACCAGCTTTACGGAAGAGGATCCGCCGGCTACGGGTATCGAGGAGGAAGCCGAACGACAGGCTAAAAAGGATGATCCCAATAAATATAAATTGCTGGGCAACTATCCCAACCCTTTCAACCCGTCAACCACGATCAAGTTTAAAGTCAGCCGCTACCTGGATGAAACCGTAAAAATTCGCATCTATGATGTGCTCGGTAAACTGATTAGAACGCTGACGGTGGATGTCAACGGACCGGGCGTATATCGCGCACGCTGGGATGGCGCTAACCAGGCCGGAGCCCGCGTGGCCACCGGAACCTATATCTACACCATAGAGTTCGGCAATGCCGTGCTCTCCGGCAAGATGACAATGATCAAATAGTTTGAATATCCTAGCAGAAGTGGCTGAACAGCGGATGTCAGAGTCTGCCGTTTTTTGCCAGTAGATTGGTGTAAGTCCGACTGACTCCCGGCCTCATTTATTGGAACGATTTAGCTTTATCAACCCGTCGTCTGTCTGAATTTCGACTTGGGCGTTGCCTCCGTCGAGTCCCAACTCAGTGTACTCCTCGGATTCCTGGCTGAGAAACTTGAAACTGCCGTCCGTATCGATGGAAGCGTCATCATGCCGAATACGGAAGGTTCCGCCTCCTTTGGCAACAGAAAAATGGAGGTCGCCGTCGTCCATTCCAAACTCGTAACGTCCGTTGCTGGACAGGCTGCTCGTGATGTCAAATCGTCCATCGTCGGCTTGTGCTTTTATACTATTGAAGTCGGCCCGTTCCACACTGAACTGACCGTCGTCCATGTCGAGCTCAAGGTCTCCCCGTCCTTCATCAAGGCGAATGGTCCCGTCGTCTATCTCAAAGACAAACTGTTGCCCGCCGATACGCTGCAAATTTACGTCGGTATCATCTGCACTCAGATTAACATTCCCCGCAATATCCATAATGTGATATTGGTCATCGTCCCCATCGATATCAAGCGATATATTCTTGGGCGTTTCAATCGTAATGCGATATTCTTTTTCATCGATGGATATAGAGCTAAACCAGCCGGACTGGGTCTGTTCACTCCTTTCTTTAATATATAGATCACCATTGCGCTCCTTAACCCCAACCTTGAACCGGTCCTCTTTGTCCAGATCACCGTCGATAACCACTTTGCGGTAAACGGTCAGGTGTACATCTTCCCGGTCCGATCCCCGGATGGTAACAGATGCGTCGTTGCTATTCAGATGGATAGTCGCTCCATCACTAATCGAGTAGGACTCATCCAGTTCGTATTCATGCTCTTGTGCAGCAGCACTGAGACTAAAAAATACGATAGTAAGTGTTAATAAAGTTGAAAAGGAAATCTTCATGGTTGCGAGTTTTATTGAAATTCATGGTACAGGTAGGAATACGTGAAACCAGATCAATTTGTTTCATGCGCATACTTAAGAGATAACATAGTCTTATATAGGAATATTAAGATATTGTAACTATATTTGATATATGAATTTTAGAGTCAAAGATATTAGACGGATACTGGAATTGAGTAGAGTTCGTGACCACGTGAAGATACCTCTTCTTCTAACGCGATACATCCAGTAAAGAGCTGAGAAATGTATATTTACGGCTGTATGATGCATTTGTCGTTTTATTGTTCAGTGGGTGCCAAAGATGAAAGAAACAGAATCTCAAGGGCGTTCTGATAAGACCTGGTCGAAAGACGAGGCATGGTATCACGATGTGATGGAAAATTCGGCTGACGCAATTTTTATTACGGATCAAGAGGGGGATTACCAGTTTGTAAACAAGAAAGCCTGCCAACTGTTGAAATACACCCGTGAAGAGTTGCTGCAACTGAATATCGAGCAAGTTATACCGCCGCAAGAAAAGGATTATTATTGGTCTTTGTTTGAGCAGACGTTGACGAAAGGGAACAATTATCTAGAGGTTGAACTATTAAAAAAAGACGGTTCACTGGTCCCGGTTGATTTAAATGCGGTGGTTTTGCCGGACGGATCGGTCTACGGCAGTTGCCGCGATATTTCAGTTCGAAAGCAGACGGAAAAAGAGTTAGTAAGGACCCATCGAGCGCTTAAAACATTGAGCGCCTGCAATGAAATCGTAATCCGTGCTGAAGATGAAGATAAATTGCTTGCGGATGTTTGCGAGGTTATCGTTAATAAAAGTGGATACAATTTTGCCTGGGTGGGGTATGCTGAGCAGCATGAGGAAAAAATTGTCCGACCCGTGGCACAGGCGGGATTTGATGAGGGGTACCTGGAACAGATTCTGGTAAAATGGAATGAGTCGCCACGCGGTTTGGGACCCGCCGGCTCAGCAGTCCGAACCCAAAAACCATCCGTGGTGAAAAATATAATGGAGGATCCCTCATTTACACCATGGAGAGAAGAGGCTGAAAAACGCGGATATAGATCCGTATTGTCATTACCGCTGACGATAGAGGACCGTACATTCGGGGTTTTAAGTATCTACTCTGGCGAGCCGGATGCATTTGACGATGAGGAATTTAAGTTGTTGAAGGAGTTGTCCGACGACCTGGCCCATGGTCTCCATGTGCTGCAAATAAAAAGGGATCGAGAACGATCCGAACGGGAAAAGGAAAAACTTTTAGAGCAGATTCGAGAGCGATATAAAGAGCTTAATCTGTTGTATGCGGTGGCCCGTTTTGGTACGAACCATGATCTTGCCATAGCAGAGATCCTTCAGCAGACCGTAGAATCAATACCTCCGGCATGGCAATACCCTGGCATTACCGAGGCCAGAATTACGTTCGAGGATGAAAATTATATGACGAATGGTTTTGAAAGCACCGAATGGTCGATGAAAGCCCCGATTCAAGGTTCTGACAAACAATACGGAGAGGTCGAAGTCATTTACAAAAAGCACAAGCCACCGGCATACGACGGACCGTTTTTACGGGAAGAACACGATTTGATCGAGACGACCGGGCGGTTGTTGGGTAATATAGTGCAGCAAAAACTAATGGAAAACAGGCTGGAAGATGAACGACGGTTGATGCGAGCGCTCATCGATAATCTGCCGGATGCCATTTATGCCAAAGACAAGTTAGGTCGTAAAATCCTCGCCAATAAAGCAGACTGCGAGAACATTGGAATGAGTGAAGAAGAAGTGCTGGGCAAGACCGACCGGGAACTGTTTCCGGATGAGGTTGCCGATAAATCAATGGCTTTGGATTGGAAAGTACTCGAATCGGGAGAACCGGTCTATGACCGGGAAGAGGAACTGCAAAACTACAAGGGGGATAAGTTCTGGGTAGTTACTTCAAAAATTCCGCTGCGGGATAGTGAGGGGCAGGTAACCGGAATGGTGGGGATTGGAAAGGATATTACGGAACGACTCAAGTATGAACGGGAATTGAAGAAAACTCTTGAAGAAAAACAAATCCTGCTGTCGGAAATTCATCATCGGGTCAAGAATAACCTGGCTATCATCAGTTCACTTCTATACTTGCAATTGGACAAAACAGAAGATCAACGGGTGCGCAGTATTTTAATTGATTCTCAGAATCGAATTCACTCGATAGCCCTGATTCACGAACAGTTGTATCAAGATGCCGAAAAGGGAGCCAGCATCAA
>CAJXOW010000045.1 GCA_913057825.1 uncultured Balneolaceae bacterium
GTCTGCAGATATTTAAACGAACTCAAAAAGAGAAAAACTTTCGAACGAGGAACCGCCGCCCGGTTTTTCAAAGGGCTCTGATAACAAGGTTAAATAAAAGATTCAAAACCATGAATAAGGTATTTAAAATTTTTGCAGTAGGAATTGCTGCTTTTTTCTTGAGTTCATGCGGCGAAAAAACCGGGGATGAGTTGGTGGTGTATTCCGGAAGAAGCAAAGGATTGGTTGAGCCGCTGGTGGAAGATTTTAAAGAACAAACCGGCATTAACATCGAGGTTCGCTATGGCAATGACGCAGAGCTGCTGCTCGCGATGAGTGAAGAAGGCAAGCAAAGTCCGGCCGATATTTACTGGGCCAACACCACGGGTGCTTTGGC
Source organism: uncultured Balneolaceae bacterium (assembly GCA_913057825.1). Lineage (GTDB taxonomy): Bacteria > Bacteroidota > Rhodothermia > Balneolales > Balneolaceae > CAJXOW01. Next base: position 377 of record CAJXOW010000045.1, read on the forward strand.
CAAAGCATCGCAAGAAGACAAGCTGGTGACTCTGCCCGATTCATTAACGTCCAAACCGGCGTCGTATACATCTTCTTCCAATGAGTGGGTGCCCGTAACCGTTCGTTTCCGGACGCTTGCGTACAACCCCGACGAAATTGACACAGCCGATATCCCGGCATCCGTTATGGATATTCCAACACGGGATCAGTTTGATGGTCGTATAGGATGGACCCCCACCTACTCCAGCTTTTACGATTTTATGACCAGCATGCGACTTCTCGAGGGAGAGGATGAGGCCATGGAATGGCTGGAGGGAATGAAAGCATTGAATCCCAAATCGTACAGTTCAAATACCCCGATGCTGCAGGCTCTTGCCGGGGGTGAAATTGATATCGCGCTGACCAACCATTACTACATTTTGCGCCTCAAACATGGTTCAGGCGGACCGTCTTCCGATACCGATACAGATTCAGATTCGGATACGTCCATGGAGAGAGGAGAAATGGATGCTGAATCACCGGTAGAAACCTATCATTTCGAAAATGGGGACGTCGGTAACCTGGCCATGGTTACGGGGGCTGCCCAGTTGAAAACCTCGGAGAATGAAGCAGCGGCCCAACAATTTTTAAGTTTCCTGTTGTCTAAGCATGCCCAGAGATTTGCCGCCGAATCGGTTCACGAATATCCCGTGATTCGTGATGTGGAATTGCCGGATTATATGCTCGAAGCTGAAAAAGCTTTTGAGCTGAGTCCCGAGTATGACTACGAACAGCTCAAACAACTTGAAGGAACATTGAATCTACTGCGTGAAACAGGATTGATCTGATAGTTCGCAGATTATAGCATTTACTACTTTGGGGTCACGGACCGCCGGTTCGTGACCCATTTTATTTGTTAATTGAGTCGGCTCGGAGTCCCCTCATCACTGGTTTCAAACCGGTAAAAGTCGCAGAGACTTGGAACTGGCTTTGTGCCACCCCGGGGCTTTATCGATTTTTCTGTATTTATTCATGCAAGGGCGCAATCCAGTCTTTGTGGGCCAATCCCCGCTCTTGCTCCGTCAGATCTACCCCGGGATCGATCAAAAGTTGACGGTCTCGCCCGTTAAGCGTGGCCTTCGCGGTTACCGTAACTTCAACATCCCCGGAAAAGTTTTCCCGGTATTGATCTTCAAGGTGATGGGCAAATTGCAGGATCATATCGGGCCGGGTCGACATCCTATCCTCCTGCCGGGAAGTGAGATAATCCCGGTTTCGAACCTGCCACTCATTTCCCGTGTCGGCATTCCTCATGTGAAAGGTGGCGTGACCCGATCTTTCGGTCAGCATCACCCGCCATGAAAAGCGAAATCCCTCTTCAGTCCATAAAACATTGCCGGGATAAAGCAGGAACCGAAGCGGGACTGCCAACTGAAGCACAAAATGGATGACAAGAATACTGCTTATAATAGAACTCTTAGGTTTATCAAGCTGAAAAAATGTTTTCCCGGCCGATTTTGCCTCCGGAAGGGCAAACGGCAGGTAGTTTTTAAAACCGGATATAAACCGAATAATTTTTTGATGCACCTCAGCCGGAAAAAATATAAGGGTGCATAAAATCATAATGAACGGAAACATGCCGATCTGAAACAGAAACCACGTAAACATGTGAAAAACGATCACGGCCAGGTAGGCCGGCACGCGGGTTCGTTTCCAGAGCAGAAAAAAGGCAACCGTAAGATCGTAAAAAGCCCCTGCCCAGCTGAAAATATAGGCGCTTGCCGTATATTCAAGCAGGGATCCGACGACAGGCAGGTCGGCGTGGGCGGGCAGCCAGATTTGAAGCGGCATGGCATGAAGCAGCCAGTCGGGATTGAGTTTGGCTACCCCGGCAAAAAAGTAAACGAGTCCCAGTTGCAGCTTGAAGATGTTGATCGTCCAGGCAGGCACGTATTCCCTTCGAATCGAAGGATTTCGTAGCACGTCCACGGAAAAACCGCGGTGAGCAGGGACGAACATCAGCAGGAAACTGACGATGCTGACAAAATAGTAGTGGTTCAGATAGTTGGTTTTGTCGATCAGTTCGACATAGGTAAATGCCAGGAAAAAGAAGGCAATGCCCAGGCGATAATAATAACCCAGCATAATGGACAAGGCTGCGAGTCCCATCCCCAAAAACAGCAGGTACATGCCGAGTTCTCCCGGCGGCGTTATCCAGTTGAAACCGTAATAGGTGAAAAAATAATCAGGTTTCAAATACAGCTCATAGATCCATCCGCGGTCAGCAAATCGTATAATGCTCACCAGCATGATGAAGCCAAAAAGAAAGCGGAATACCGCCAGCGGGGCGATGGGAACCCGCCCGGTAATATGTTTTTTAATTGCCTCGGGAATCATGCTTAATTAATTACCGTCTTTATCCTGACAGTCCATCGCATAGAGTTGCCAGTGTCAAAATATTTACGAACTCATCCCTGAAACTAAACAAATTAATTTCCAATCAACCGCTTCGCCAGGGAGATTGCGTCTTCAGCAGTCCGAGCGGTGCCGTCAGCCCCGATTTTTTGCCACAAGTCTGATATAATACCAAAAGGATATCCTCCCACGATGACAGGTAAAGTTGCAATCTCGTCATCCGTCCGGATCGCCTTTATCAGCTCTTTGCCTTCACTGATATGATATGGTATCGTCATCGACAGCGCCAACAGATCCGCTTTTTGATCTTTGATAGCTTCAATTAAATCACCCGCAGGCATATTGGCACCCAGGTAGTAGGTATCCCATCCCTCCATCTCGAAATAGTCCGTGATCATCTGAATTCCCACCTCGTGCAGATCACTGGATACGGTTGACGAAATAAGTCTGCGTCCAATCTTATCCGGATTGTAAATATAGGAATAAAATTGTCCCATAATCTGGCGGGTCGCAGCCGTAGCGAAGTGCTCCTGGCCAACCGAAATCTTATTTACATACCAGAGGCGGCCAATCTCTTTCTGTGCAGAGGTGAATATATGCTGGTAAACATCACGTATGGAGACCCCCTCCTTGAGAAGGTTTTGTATGAATGAGGCGGCTTTTTCTTTTTCACCGTCCAACAGCCATTCAAGGTATGTTTGAGCCTTGGACTCAAATGGATTGTCGGCTGTAATACAAGAATGCGAAAGAGGTTCTACTTCTTTGTCCAGGGTCTTTATTCCCTCTTCTATATACGTATCAATCTGTCCTCGCTGTTTTTCTCCTAATTCTTCCGAACAGGCTTCTCGCAAATATTGTAAATTACGGGAAAGATCCCGGACCGGTATGTTGCGGAATTGAAGCAAACCCTCCATCTTCCAGGATGCCGATATTGATCTCGACCCACTCACCGAGCAAATAAGGAAGGCGGTTGAACAATATCGACCGAAACGAATTTTCGTTGACTCGATTAGTCAATTCCGTTTTTTGATTCCCTCCGAGTACCAATTTCACAAATATGCCCTCAGTTTTGTTCAATATTTGCTGAAACAAGCCAGCTCAGTTTTGATGGTCTCCGAGCCCGCTCCCAAATATCCCGACGAGGATTTACAGTTCCTCAGCGATGGGGTCATTAATCTGGAAAGCTTCCCGAATTACCGGCAGCTAACGGTTTCAAAATTCCGGGGATCGGATTTTCAAGGCGGACATCATGCGTACGCTATCACTCCCACCGGAATGGAGGTTTATCCTCAACTAGAACCGAACCAACAGAGCAAGACATTCTCATATTCGAAATTGTCATTCGGAGTCGATGAATTGGATGAATTAATGCATGGAGGCATTGAACGCGGGTGTGCCACCCTTATTACCGGTCCCTCCGGGGTAGGCAAGACCACCCTGGGCATGCAATTCATGAAAGAAGCGGCCCGCCGTGGAGAACGCTCTGTTATCTATCTGTTTGATGAGAAGAAGGAAGTATTGGTCAGCCGGTGCGAGTCGATCGGTATTCCCATAGAGGATATGCTAAGCGAAAACAATTTGGAAATCATCGAACTCTCGCCTCAAAAATACACCGTCCAACAATTCCATAATGAAGTTAAACGGCAGGTGGAAGAGCAGCAGACCAGCATTATCATGATTGACAGCATTCGGGGATTGCATCTGTTGTCGAATATCGGAGATATGAGCCAGGCGCTGCATCCATTAAATACCTATCTGAAAAATATGGGGATAACCCTGCTGCTGATAAACGAGGTAGAATATATCACGGGTGATTTTCGCATAACTGATGTCGGCATTAGCTACATGTCCGATATCGTAATTTTTCTCCGGTTTATCGAATACAGGGGCGATATGCAAAAAGCGATCGGGGTGTTAAAAAATCGCCTGTCGGATTATGAAACCAAGTTGCGCCGCTACCAGATCACCAATAAAGGCATCCGGGTGGGCGAGCCCATGAAAAACATGCGGGGATTGCTGACGGGATCTCCCTCTTTCACGGATATCTAAATATCCACGATGAAAACTGTTCCCCAATAAATTCCTCATAATATATAAGAGGTGTTAAGATATCAATTTGCCAGGAGAACAAACCGTTGAGAAAACCTACAGTATCCTGATAAAACTGCGTCGAAATCGGGATGTCCGGATTATCGGACAGAAATTGGGGGCGACCTATGAGGCGGTGGATCCTCAACAGTACGAGCCTGGAAATATAGATCTCTGCATTGTGGACCAACATTCCTGGAATAACAATTCGCAGGAATTTGAGCACATTCGCAGGTCCCAACACCCTCTTCTCGTACCTGTTTTAATGCTTATTTCCTCCAATGAGTTTAAGCAGCTTTCTCCCGATATCCTGGAAAATATAGAGCATCTGCTAACCAAACCGGTTCAAGCGGATCGCCTCACCGCCCGGCTTCGCAGCTTGACTCGATTGCGGGAAAGATCGCTGCAATCTGAACAGCGCCAGCATGACCTTGAGTTGCAAGCCTCGGTAATCGAAGCCTCTATGGATGGTATCGCGATCCTGGATCAAGAGGGGATCTATATTTACGTCAATCAGGCGCATGCCCGAATATTCGGCTATGACCACCCGGATGAGCTTGTGGGAAAGTCCTGGCGAATTTTATATGAGGATCAGGAATTGGATAGATTTGATGAACAGGTCATGCCTCAATTTTCAACGCTGGGCAAGTGGCGGGGAGAAGCGCTTGGAGTCCAGCAAGACGGGTCCCCCATCGAACATGAACTGTCCCTTACCAAGGTTGATTCGCATCATTTTGTATGCATTGTGCGAGATATTACCCAGCGCAAACAAACCCAGCGAAAACTGAAAAAGGAATTGACCCGGTTCAATCAATTATTTAACAATGACCCCTCTGCCATAGCGGTTACCGATCCGGGCGGCTTTATATCAAGAGTGAATCCCTCCTTTGAGAGGCTGTTCGGATATCCCGAAGAAGAGGTTAAAGGGAAGGATATCGGTCTTTTATTAACCAACAGCAATTTAGAATACTCGGATTATCAACGACAGATGGACCTGGTACGGCGAGAGGACTATTTCCAGGAAGAGACCGTCCGTTATGACAGCGAACACAATCCCATTTCGGTACTTCTCGGGGGAGCACGGGTCGAGGAGGATGATGAAACCACGGCTCTTTTTCACATTTTCACCGATATCAGTAATCAAAAAAAGGTGGAAGAAAGAAATCGAGAGCTGCTTAAGCGGGAACGCAAACTGCGTACACAGGCCATCGAGTCCCGGGAACGATTTAAAAGCATGTTTGAATCTTCGCCTGTTGCCCTGGCATTGTTGGAGGGACCCGAGTTTCGATACACCTACGTCAATCAAGCTTACAAAAAAATGTTTGCCGGTAAAGATCTGCTTGAGAAACCCCTTTTAGAAGTATTACCGGAGGCGAAAGAACAAGGATATATTGATCTTTTAGAACAAGTACTCGAAACAGGAGAACCATACCATGCCGAAGAAGAAAAAGTATGGTTTTGGCTGAAAAAAGAAGGCGATTATAAATACATGTATCGCAACTTTGAATATAAACCACTTTTGGACAGCAAGAACATCCCATACGGTATACTCGTTTCAGCGGTGGATGTAACCGATCAGGTCATGTATCGAGAAAAAGTAAAACAACGGCTTCAAGAAAAGACAACCCTGCTGGAGGAAATTCACCACCGGGTTAAAAACAACCTGGCGATCATATCCGGACTGCTATTCATGCAAACGGAGCAAGCCGCAAATCCGGAAGTCCGAGACAACCTGAAAGATTCGCAAAATCGTATTCAGTCGATGGCTCTCGTCCACGAACAGTTATACAATCAAGCTGAGACGGACGCTGATATAAATTTACGGAATTATCTGCCGGAATTGATCAATACGATCAAGGGAACCCACGAAAATCAAGATCAAGATATTGAGGTGACGGTAACGGCAGCAAAAGTGTTTATTCCATTGACCAAAGCCATTCCGCTCGGTCTGCTGACAACCGAGCTTGTCACGAATGCCTATAAACACGCTTTTACCAATCGTAAACAGGGAAAAATTACCATTCGATTAGAGAAAGAAGAAAATTGTGCAAAATTGTGTATACATGACGATGGAGTGGGTCTGCCGGAAGAGATCAACCTCGATTCAGGAAATCTCGGAATGCAGATTATTCGAAATTTAGTAGCTCAGTTGGAGGGAACCATAGACTTTGAGTCAGAGCAAGGAGAAGGCACAAAAGTTATGCTAGAGATCCCTCGATAAATTATTTTATCCTGCATGATGAAATACGGTAAGCCTATCGCCCGAATAACCTTATATTGCAGCCAAGCTCTGATATAAAAACCCCGATGCTATCAACACCGGGGCTGTCATTCTTCAAGGCAATCGACGAAGGAATTTTAACCTCCTCCTACTGCCTTTCAATAGAATATATTAAGCTACTTCAATTTTCACTTTTCTGCAATATATTAATTTGAAACCACCCTTTTATATTGACGTATTATGCTGCATAATCTGTCTATTGGCAAATGATTGGTGTATATTACTGTATCTTTAAAAGATTAACTATGTTCAAAATCTGGTCATTGGATGATTAGATGAAGCAAGGAAAACGTTTTAAAAAGGCTTTTGGTCTGGCTAACATCGGGTATTGGCAACTTGATCTGAAAAATGATGCGTTGCACTGGTCTGATAAAGTCAAAGAGCTGCATGAGGTATCCTCTGATTATACGCCTACCCTTAAAGAAGCCCTTAATTTCTACCTGGAAGGCAGTCATCGTATAACTATCCAGGAAGCTATCGACAGGCTAATAGAAGAAGGCATTTCCTATGATTTGGAGTTAAAAATTATGACCGCCAATAAGAATGAGCGCTGGATCAGAACGGTTGGAGACGCAGAATTTCAAAACGGGGAATGCATTCTTCTTTATGGCACCACCCAAGACATTCATGAACGAAAAAAAGCTCAAGAGCGACTCAATGATATAATTGAGTATAGCACCAACATGTTTTTCCGCCGCGATAGCCGTCATTTTTTTACCTATGTGAGTCCCCAGTCCACCTACTTTTTAGGAAAGAAACCGGAGCATATAACCCAAGAATGGTTTACCTACTTAACAGACCATCCCGTTAATCAAGAAGCCATTCAGCGAACTCAGAAAGCGATTGAAACGGGAGTGACACAACCTCCCTATGACATTCAGATTCAACGCCCATATGGAGCCATACTGTGGGCAAGAGTCAATGAAGCACCGATCGTGGAAGAAGGAGAAACGACAGCTATCGTCGGTTCCCTGACGGATATAACCCAACAGAAAAAGCGGGAAGAAGAACTGGAAAAACTATCCCGCATAGCACGTGAAACCCAGAATATAGTCATCATCACGGACCCGTCCGAATATATCCAATGGGTGAACCAGGCATTCACACAGGTAACCGGCTACTCCCTGGAAGAGGTGAAAGACAAAAAACCGGGAGAATTTCTACAGGGGGAAGACACCAACCAAGACACCGTTCACCGTATTGCCCTTCAAATTGAAGATGGGGGGCGCTTTAGTGAAGAAATATTGAATTACACAAAGGACGGTACCCCCTACTGGATTAATATGCACATTACTCCGATTAAGGATAAACAAGGAAATATTGTCCGCTACTTTTCCATCCAGGAGGAAATTACGGAAAAAAAGGAAGCCGAAATTCAGCTTGAACAGCATAATAAGCGCCTGAAGCAAGCACAAAGAGTAGGCAATATCGGCGACTGGTGGTATACTCTTGAAACGGGCGATATCTCCTGGTCTTCCATGCTGTATGCCCTTTACGATCGAGACCCGGAAAATGGGGATCTCGACTATGAAGATCTTATTTACCGGTACTCCCAGGATCCGGAGTATCACGCCCAAAAAATTCAGGAAGCTATAGAATATGGACGTTCATCAAGCTTCGATCAGCAAATTCGAACAGAAAAAGGCAGCTTAAAATATGTTCACAAAGAAATTTGGCCTCTAAAGAATGACCAAGGGAAGGTCATTGAATTGCATGGTACCGTTCAGGATATAACCGCCCGCAAGAAAGCGGAACTGGAATTGGAAAAGGAAGTATCTTTCTCCAATGCTATTATCGATGGTATTCCGGGCCTTTTCTATATGATTGACAAACAAGATCTGACCTTAGAAAAGGTCAACCAAAACGTTATTGATTTATTTGACCTGGATCCGGAACACATATCCAAGGTAAGCGCCTTGCACCTGATAGCACCCAGAGAACGAAATAAGGCCAGAGAGAAGCTGAAACAGGTGAACCAGGAAGGATATGCAGAGCTGAAAACCATATTAAAAATAGGCGATAAAGAAAGACATTACTTTATGAATGGCTCCCTCTTACTAAGAGATGGACAAGAATGTATCATCGGTATCGGTATCGATATCACCGAACGGGTTGATACACAAAAAAACAATAAAGTACTGCTTCAGGAGATTCACCACCGGGTGAAAAACAACCTGGCCATCATCTCCGGATTACTAAAATTGGAAATGCAGGAGTTGGATGATGAAAAAACTAAAATAGCCCTGGAAAGAAGTGTAAACCGGATTCAGTCCATAGCCAAAGTCCATGAACTACTTTATCAATCATCTGACTTCACCTCGGTTCCTGTTAACGAGTATATCGACAAGTTGTCCGATATCGTACGGCAAACGTTGAACGAAAATCAACAGATCAAAATACATACTGACCTCGACGATATAGCCATGAATGTCAATGAGGCTATTCCGCTGGGAATGCTATTGAACGAGCTCCTCACAAATTCCCTGAAATATGCATTCGTCGGACGGGAAGAAGGTATTATTCGGATACAAATTGACCACGAGGGAAAAAATTACATCGTTCATTATCAAGACAATGGAAGGGGATTTAAGCAAAAACCGGACCTTGAAAATGCGGAATCCCTGGGATTAACGATTGTCAGTATGCTCCTTAAACAATTACAAGCCACGTATGAAATGAAAACGGAGAATGAATTTTCTCTGAAATTCCGCTTCCGGAAAAAACAGAAAGGATCGCATTCAAATTTAATGACTTTCTAGCGTGCGATAATGTAGTGCAACCTTATCTTACAGAGCCGATCAGGCGCTATTCTCGCATGCCCGATAATAATTTAAAGCGGCCATATTAACGGGACCATTATTACGGTGATTATAAAAACAAGCAGATTGAGCGGCAGACCGACTTTCATAAAATCGGTGAATTTATACCCGCCGGGTCCATAGACCATCAGATTGGTCTGATAACCGATGGGAGTCGAAAAACTGGCGCTCGCGGCGACCATTATCGTCATCGCATAGGGCAGGAAATTGGTGCCGAGAGATATAGATACCGAGAGAGCAATAGGAAACACCAATACCGCCGCCGCATTATTGGTCATCATCTCGGTCAGCACCATGGTAAGCAGAAAAGTTGCCGCCAGGGATAGATACGGAGATCCCCCGGCAGCACCCATAACGGCCGTTGCAATCGTCTCCGCAGCACCCGTGGTTTGCAGGGCACTTCCAAGTCCCAATGCCGAAGCAATAACCAGAAGTACCTGCAGATCGATACTATCGCGGGCCGTATCAATATCCATCACTCCCGAAAATAACATGGCACCGCACGCCAATACTGCCGCTGTAAACATACTCAGCACATTAAAAGCGGCCAGCCCGACCATCGTAAGCAGTATCCCCCACGCCAGGCCGGCTTTTTCGACTTTCGGCAAACTGTAGTCGGTGATAGGGCTCACCAGGTACCAATCCCGCTTGTGCTTCTGCTGTTCGACGAACTCTTCTGGCGTTTCGAGCAGTAATACGTCGCCGGTGTGCAAATATATATCCCCTACCCGTTTTCGGATCCGCTCCCCGTTGCGAGCAACCGCAAGCACAAAGGCATCGTATCGCTGCCTGAATCTTCCCTGCTTAATAGTCATGCCCACCATGGGATGCGTCGGCGACACCACCACTTCGACCAGCCGTGATTCACTACGGGGCGTATCCAGGTCAAAAACGGCATCCCCGGGCAGCTGAAGTCCGCTGAACTGCTGCATGTCAAGTATAGATTCCGCCAATCCCACGAAAATAAGGCGATCCCCGCCGCGCAGACGCCGGCTTACAGGTTTGGCCGATATCATCTCTCCCTCTCTGTAAATATCGATCAGGAAGACGTTCGGGATTTCAAAGAATTCACATTCCTCGATCGTTTTGCCCACCAGCGGACCTTCTTCCTCCACGATCATTTCGATGGTGTATTCTTTCGGGTCCTCAAAGGTATCAAAACCGGCACTGCGATCCGGAATCAGCCAACGACCCACTATCAGAATATATAGAAATCCGACGATCGCCACCGGCAGTCCAATCCACGCCGGCGTAAAAATATTAATCGGATCCGTGGCGGCATTTTCAATCATCATCCCATTGACAATAAGATTTGTTGAAGTGCCTATCAGCGTGCAGGTACCGCCCAGAATGGCCGCATAGCTAAGGGGAATAAGCAGCTTTGACACCGGAAATCGATTTTTCCGCGCCCAGTCCTGTAGGGCCGGAATGAAAGATGCCACCACCGGCGTGTTATTCATAAAGGCACTCATCACCATAACGGGCGACATAATTCGCCACTGGGCCATCGCTATACCCTTGGGCTGCCCCATCAGGAAGCTGGTCAAATGCTGAACCGCCCCCGTCTCCTGAAGTCCCGCCGCCACTACATAGAGGGCTGCTATCGTCAGCATTCCTTCATTGGAAAATCCGGCAAGCGCCTGCGAAGGGGTGATAATTCCGGTAATGAGGAGCAAAATAAGTCCCCCGAACAGTACAATATCGGCCGAAATATTACTCGTAACCAATAATGTCATACATATGAGAATAACCAGTACCGTGGCTATTGCCGGTATAGACATAGTACGCTAAACCTTTTCTGAAATTAAGTTAGTGCGGATGCACGCAATGCACGGGCAATAATTTACCGCTGATATGCTCTGGTAAGATAAATCGTTTAACCATATATCATAAAATAGAACAGTGAAATCCACAACTTTTTTGATGCATTCGGACCGATCCGGGTGGAGCCGGTCCGACAAGACGACAAACAATCCTTGCTATTTTAGTTGCTTTACCGGGAGGGGATTACATTTTCTGCCGAGGCAGCTATATCCTCTTGATGAATGGATATTTCAAGGTTCGAACACCTTTGCAAACGGTTCATTTCAGGGTTTCTTCGCTCGGTCTGTTGTTTTTGCATAATAGTGATTATCTCATCGATGTCCTCTACGCAGTGCAGGATCAAAGTACCGGGCAAGGCATTTTCCATGGCAAAGTACAAGGCCTGCTTTTCATTGGAAATCGCGACAATAGGGGGGTTATAAGGAGAACTTGCAATCCCTTCTCTTATGACATCGGTAGTTTCTCCGGGTGCTTTACCTCTAAGGTCATTATCTTCGCGTATGATTATCTTGTCAAATATCTCGGCCGAAAGTCGGCCAAGCTCAAGATTGTCTTCTTTTCTCCGATCGCCGAGACCCGCTATAATACCGATTTTATTGCGGTAGGAAGACCCATTAATAAAACTTTTAATGGACTTCATCCCCGCCGGGTTATGGCAATAATCGACCAGTACATCATAATGATCAAAGCTGAACTTATTCATTCGACCCGGCGTTAGCTCCGGTGAGGGGACGAAACTTTTCAGCGATTTGCGAATGACAGCAAGAGGTATCTCTTGAGCATAGGAAGCAGCCACCGCGGAAAGTATGTTTTCGACCATAAACCCGGCTTTTCCGCCGAAACTTAGGGGGATATTTTCAATTTTTTCAATTTTATGGGTGGTATTTCCATCCCAGATGCTTATACAGTTGTTTTCATAAACCACACAAATTCCTCCGCCGTCGCGGTGCATCATCAACCGTTGCTGATGAGCCTTCATCGAATATAAAATTACATTACAATTTAGATCTCGCCGCATAGCATACACCCGGTCGTCGTCGGCGTTAAGAACAGCATAGCCATCAGGATGGACACTTTCGGGCACCACTGATTTCAGCTTCGCCATCTGGCCAAGATCATTGATTCCCTTTATCCCCAGATGATCAGCAGCTACGTTCGTAACCACCGCCACATCACACTGATCAAACCCGAGGCCCTCCCTTAAAATACCGCCCCTGGCACACTCCAGGACTGCCGCATCGACGGTCGGATCCTTCAACACAATTTTGGCACTTTTGGGACCGCCGCAATCCCCCTTCATCAATAAATCATCATTCACATAAATTCCGTCCGTCGTAGTAAATCCGACCCGGCGTTTATCTTTTTTCAAAATATGGGAAATCAAGCGAGTGGTGGTGGTTTTCCCGTTGGTTCCCGTTACCGCTATAATGGGAATACGACTTTTTTGTTCCGGCGGGAAAAGCATGTCCAATACGGGAGCCGCCACATTGCGGGATTTCCCTTTCGAAGGGGACAGGTGCATGCGAAAGCCCGGAGCCGCATTAACTTCGAGCACCACCCCGCCGGTGGCCTGCAATGGTTGCTCCAGGGTGGAGGCCACTACATCAATGCCGCAAATGTCGAGCCCCACCAGTTCGCTTACTCTCCCGGCAACCTTTGCAACCTCGGGATGAACCCGGTCGGTAACATCTTCCGCAATCCCGCCCTTGCTCAAATTGGCCGCATGGTCCAGATACAATATTTCATCCTCCGGCAAAACGGTCTTGAGCGTATACTCCTTTTTCTTAAGAATGGCTTTAGCGGTGGAACCTATGGTGATTTTGGTAAGAATTTTTTCGTGCCCCTCGCCCCTCGACGGATCCTGATTTACGGCATCTACGAGCTGTTGAATAGTCGAGTGACCGTCCCCCGCTACATGGGCCGGAGTTCTCCGGGCCGCGGCTTCCAGTTTATGATCTACCATAAGCAGGCGATAATCATTGCCGAAAATATGCCGCTCTATAAGTACCCCGTCTGAAATTTCCGATGCCGAGTGAAATGCTTTTACAGCCTCCTCGAAGGTTTTGATGCCGGTCGTAACGCCTCGTCCCTGATTGCCGGAAACCGGTTTGGCAATCAACGGATAGCCCATATCATCCAGAACGCGTTTCAGTTCCTCGATTTTATATACGACCCCGCCTTCAGCTACGGGAATCGACATCTCTCTGAAAAGATTGCGGCAGGCTTCTTTGTCACAGGCTCGTTCTACGGCCATATGACTTGTTTCAGAGGTAATCGTGGCAGCAATCTTTTTCTGATTACAGCCGTATCCGAATTGATAGGATGAATTATCTTCCAGCTTTATAATGGGAATATTACGGGCCTTGGCTTCTCGAAGGAGAGAGGCGGTGCTGGGACCGGCCATATTGCGGCGATTTTCATCCCGGATCTCCTTCACGTGCTTCTCGATATCGACCGGGGAACCATCTATCAGGTTTTGAGCAACAGACACGGCCCGCTCGGCGGTCAGACGACCCGACTCCTCATCCACGCAGTCGAACACCACATGATATTGGCCTTCGATCCCGGTGCCGCGGGTGCGGCCAAACCCTACCTGCAAACCTGCCAGGACTTGAAGTTCCAGGGCGATATGTTCTATGACATGTCCCATCCATGTACCGCGCTTCAATCGACTAAAAAAGCCGCCCGGCTTGTCTTCGGAACAGTGATGATCATACAGACCGGGCAGCGTCTTTTTTATACGCTGATAAAATCCGTTGATTTCATTCGTAGGCTGCGTTTCCAGCTCCTCAATATCAAGCAGCATCACCACCAGCCGACGCCTCTTAACAGACCAGTAATTTGGTCCGCCGGTAACCTTTACATTCAGAATTTTCATGGGCACTTTCTTTGTCAAGATTGTATTGCGATAGATTGCGTTCCATAAATTATCAAATGAAATCTGATTACCGGTTACATAAATCCTGCATAACATTACATAAATCCTACTTTAGGGGGGATAAACCCGTCGTATCCAAAGAAATAGATATTAAATACTTGGAAAGTTCCTTACCTTGAATTAAATGACAGCAATCCCCACACGCTCCCGGAATATTACAATGACTGATCCCAAAGGAACATTGATTGCCATAGGCGGCAATGAAAAAAAAGAACTCAACGATACAGAGGAGCGATTTCAGATTCATTTCGGAGAAGGTTTCATCCTTCAGGATATCCTGAAATATGCCGGAGACTCCAAAAGCCGAATAGAAGTGATAACCAGTGCATCAGAAATACCCGAAGTGGTTGGTCGTAAATACACGGAGACCTTCAAAAGGCTGGGCGTGGAAAATGTTGGCATCCTGAATATAATTAGCCGGCAGAGGGCGAACCATCCTAAAACTCTACGTAGAATCGAGGAGGCAGACGCAATATTGTTTTCCGGCGGTGATCAATGTAGAATCAGTCGTTTTCTTAAAGAGACCAAATCGCACCATTTAATCGTCGACCGCTACATCAACGATAGCTTTGTCATAGCGGGGACAAGTGCCGGCGCCGTAGCCATGTCTGAAGAGATGATCGCGGGCGGGAGAACCGGCAACATATTAAGGAAGGATGATCTTAAGATGGGCAAAGGACTTGGACTCATGAAGCAAGTCATTTTTGACAGCCATTTCATACGACGCCACCGCTTTGGAAGACTGGCCGAGGCCGTGGCGCTTTACCCGGATAAATTGGGAGTGGGACTGGGAGAAGATACCGGTGTAGTAATCACCGAAGGCAATAAACTGGAAATTATCGGATCGGGGATGGTGGTCCTTTTTGACGGAAGCAACCTTGTTTTTAACCAATATCACCAGTTGAAAAACAAAGTAGCTGTCTCACTCGCCAACCTCACCGTTCATATCCTGGCTACCAAAGACAAATATTACATCCGTGAGAAAAAAGCGGAAATTCATTATGATGCCAACCATCACAAAGGAGAATTTACAAAATTTGAGTAAACGTCCGATGCTCATTCTTCATCCCCCGGTACATGCCTTCGCTGTTAAACGGCATTGCGATGTTCCCGCGAGCATCCACCGCGATCAATCCCCCCTCGCCGCCCAAATTTTTAAGCCGATCGTTAATGGCCTTTTCGGCAGCTTCCTCAAGACTCGCCTCTCCGTACTCCATCCGACATGAAACATCATAAGCAATTACCCCGCGGATAAAGTATTCACCATGTCCTGTACAGGATACAGCACAAGTCTTATTATTTGCATAAGTTCCCGCTCCAATCAACGGGCTGTCGCCGATCCGTCCCCAGGCTTTATTAGTCATCCCGCCGGTAGAAGTCGCCACCGCCAGATTACCCTTTTCGTCCACCGCTACGGAACCAACCGTACCCTGTTGATCGTCATCATCAGAGGAATGATCCAACTGCATTTCGCCGCTGCCTCTTGTTTTCTTCCACTGATTAGCGCGGAACTCCGTATGAAAATACGAAGCCGGCATAAATTCAAATTCGCGCCGACGAGCATATTCCTCTGCTTCCCTGCCCGCCAGAAATACATACGGCGAATGTTCCATGATATCTCCGGCAAGCCGCACCGGATTTTTAATGCCCTGAACGCCGGCGACGGCGCCCGCTTCCAAATTTTTACCGTCCATAACGGCGGCATCCATCTCATGTTCGCCTTTTACAGTAAATACCGATCCTTTGCCGGCATTAAAAAGCTCACAGTCCTCAAGTATTTGTACCGCCATCATGACACCTTCCAGGGCGGACGCTCCATTCTTTAACATACCATACCCCTCATCCAACGCACTTTTCATGGCATCAAGATACTTCATTTTAACATCAGTCTTCCGAATAGATGCCGGAATTTCACCCGAACCGCCGTGAACAACTATTGATGGTATGCTCATAATTACATAATAACATTATATACTTACAGTTCTAACTGCAACATAACAGTATTTAAGAGACCATTGAAGAATCGGGCGGCGGTTCCTCGTTCGAAAGTTTTTCTCTTTTTGAATTCGCCTAAATATTTGCAGACCATGATAAATGCCTGTCAACTACAACATATTTTTTATCTATTTACCGAAAAACTTAATACTTCGGAACCGCCGCCCGGTTTTTCAATGGGCTCTTAAATTCCTTCCGCCGACTACGAGTAGTTTTATCCCTGCTTCATACTTTATATTATATTCGGTAGTTTCTTTCTCGCAATTGATTTGTATAAATCCGACAGAATCCTCCTAAAACCAGTCAACAACCAAGCTGCAAATGTCCATTACCAACAATGAGCTTGCCGAGCTACTCAAAGAGATTCACACCTTGAAATTACTTGACGGGCAGAATCCGTTTCGTGCCCGGGCTTTTGATCGTGCTGCCCA
This sequence comes from uncultured Balneolaceae bacterium, assembly GCA_913057825.1. Classification (GTDB taxonomy): domain Bacteria; phylum Bacteroidota; class Rhodothermia; order Balneolales; family Balneolaceae; genus CAJXOW01. Next base: position 17,128 of record CAJXOW010000045.1, read on the forward strand.
GAAGATTGAAAGCATGGAGGAGAAAATTGCTACGTACATATCGGAAGAGCGATTAACGGATATAAGCGGTATTGGGGAAGGTATTGCCGGGGAAATCTATGCGTATTCCGAAACCGGTACCACCCCGGAACTAGATGAACTCCGCGAACGCATCCCCCCTGAACTGACCGAGTGGCTCAACATTTCCGGGCTGGGTCCCAAGACTATTTACAAGATTCACCACGAATTGGGTATCACAACCATCCAGGAGTTGAAACAAAGTTGTCAGGACGGTTCGTTAGTTGATATCGAAGGATTCGGGAAAAAGTCGGCCGAAAAAATACTCCGTTCCATTGAATGGATGGAACAATTTTCCGAACGATGTCTGCTGAGCGAAGCCCTGGACATCGCTCGTCCCCTGTATCAATTTATCGAAGACCTTGAAGGCGTGGAAAAACTTGAATTAGCTGGATCACTGCGGCGTTCCAGGGAGACGATTGGCGATATCGACATACTTGTGGAAGCCGATCAACAGCATGCTGAATCGATTATGGATGCTTTTGTGAATCACGATTTTGCTGTTGAAATACTGGGTCACGGGGCTACCAAGAGTTCGATGCGGACCGAGGACGGCCGGCAGGTGGACCTCCGCCTCGTCCAGCCCGATCAATTTGCTGCGGCCCTCATGTATTTCACCGGCAGCAAGGAACACAACGTGGTAATGCGACAACGCGCCAGGGATCGAGGATATTCGCTTAACGAATACGGTTTGTTCAAAATGGACGAGGAGGGAAACGTCCAAGAGGATCAGCCTCTTTCCTACGAAAATGAATCCGATATCTACCAACACCTTGACCTGAACTGGGTCCCCCCGGAACATCGAGAGGATTACGGGGAGTTCACCTATTACGAGGAGCATAAATCGATGGAGCTGGTGGAACCATCCGATATTCAAGGCGTACTTCATGCCCACAGTACCTGGAGCGACGGCAAATTCAGTATCAAACAGATGGCCGAGGCCTGTCGCGAGCGCGGCTACCACTACCTTGGCATCACCGACCATTCCCAAACTGCCGCCTACGCCGGTGGGTTAAATCCTGATGAAGTTAAAAGACAATGGGAAGAAATTGACCAGCTCAATGCAACCTACCGGGAGCAGGATATCGATTTCAAAATCTTCAAAGGGATTGAATCCGATATTCTCAGTGACGGATCGCTGGACTACCCAGACGAACTGCTGGAAGGATTTGATTTTGTTATTGCAAGTGTTCACAGCGGTCTGGGCATGGATCCCTCGAAAATGCTGGATCGCTATCAAAAAACCATCGAACATCCCGCCACACGAATCATCGGTCACCCGACCGGCCGCCTCCTCCTGCAGCGTGAAGGAAACAAGGTGGATATCAATCGCATTATCGAATGGGCTGTCGAACACCACACCGCCATCGAAATTAACGCCAATCCGCGGCGACTCGACCTGGACTGGAGGTATGGCAATAAAGCCCGCGACGAAGGTCTCATGAGTGCGATTTGCCCTGATGCTCACACCACTGACGGTATCGATGACATTCAATATGGAACCTTGATCGCTCGCAAAGCCAAATTCGGACCCGAACGGATCCTCAACACCCAATCGGCTGACGAGCTTGAAGACTGGTTTCGGGAGGATTAGCAGGGGGGGTAAGGGGGAGGACCCTGTATGAATAGTCATTAAAATATTCATCCATGCCCTCCAACCCCTCAACTACTTCTATCCAGGCGGAAAACTATAGGCATGCTATACTGAACCTTGACCGGATGACCTCGCTGCAAGCCGGGTTTGAATTGGGCCTGCTGAACGACTCGCAGTGCTTCCTGGTCACAGCCACCGCCAATACCTCGAACAACGCGGGGATCCTGAACACGCCCCTGTTTATCCACTACAAACTGTACATAAACCCGACCTTCGATACCTGATTGACGGGCCAGCTCCGGATATTTAATTTCTTGCTGCAGTCTCCGGAGTCCGCCAATAAGCTCGGGGGGCGTCTGCACGACCACGAAAATCTGCTCATCGTCGGGACTATTATCATTATTTGCCTGTTTCGGAGGAGGCGGAATGGCCAATTTATCGTCCATGTTCAACTCCGTATTCAAATCGAGTGTAGCTTCTTCAACCAGCTCATCATTGGGTACTTCGACCGGTACCTGGGGACGCGGAGGCAGAGGGGGTTCCTTTTCGTGCTTCGTCTGAACTATTTCTTCCATTTGAACCGTTTCCTGGGATGCGGCCATCACTTCACCGGAATCCTTCGACCGTATATCCATATTAAACAAGCCGATCATCAGTGCCAGTACGACGATGATACTCACTTCCATTCTTATCAGATAATTACCCTTCCAACTGTCGTCGGGACGTCGATGTCGTTCCATAATACTCACCTTTTCTTTTTTATTTGGGGGATGCAAACGCTTTCGGCTGTTAATCCACAACCAACCTTTTAAATACGTTCTTTATCCCTATACGACCCCTCTGATAAATAGTTGCAATAGTTGGGAAAAATTTTGGCAGGGTAAAATAACTAAAAGCTCAAATGCATTATGCAGCTCTCTGACATTTGCTTTCTCATCAATAACAAACTAAATAAAAAAGGCGGGCCGGATATTACTGCTTTCAACCGACCCGCCCCGACGTGATTCAGGAGTGGAATCAACTTTGTACTTGGGTTAACTTAAATACGATCGGCATACTGTAGCGGACCTTAACCGGTCGTCCACGCTGCATACCCGGCTTAAATTGAGCCTGTTTGATTACTCGTATTGCTTCTTTATCGCAACCTCCTCCGATACCACGGACTACTTTCGGATCTTCGACTTCGCCCTGTTTATTTACGATAAACTGGACATAAACACGTCCTTCGATACCCGCCTTACGTGCCATTTCCGGGTATTGAATTTTTTGCTGCAGGGCAGCCAGTCCGCCCACGAGTTCCGGCTGTTGCTCAACAATCACAAATATCTGCTCGTCGTCATCTTCCTTTCCGTCGTCATTGGACGGCGGCTCAGGAATATCCAACTTTTGATTCATGTCAAGATCCGCCGTAATATCGATGGTTCCCTCTTCTACCACCTCATCGTTCGGCACCTCCATGGGAACCTGCGGGCGAGGCGGCGGCGGGGGTTCCTTCTCCTGCTTCGTCTGGACGATATCCTCCATCTTTACCGTCTCCTGTTTCTCGGTCAACTGTTCATCATTCTGTGCAGGCCGATAATCCACCTTGAAGGCAATCAAAAAGATAATCAAAGTCGTTATCAGACCCAGCTCAAGATAAATGACGTAATTTTTCCTGAGCATTTTATTGGTTTTTGTTTTTCTATGTTTGCTCATAATGGTCTCCTTTCCTCAATCAGTCGTGATTAATATATTAAGACATTAAAATCTTAAATATATCTTTAATTTAAAAATTTTTCCGGTGATTTTTTGCGATTTTTTTAATCCAGGGGCCCCAAAAAAGCCGGCCTGTCATTTTTTCGATGCCAGACCCCCTACTCGATTTTAATAAGTTTTTTATCGAATAAGGCCGTAGTTTACTTCGTTTAACTAACCAGAGTATATAACGCGGCAACGCTGTTATTTATTTGCGAACAAGGAAAAAATTATATGAATTCAACTAATTCCAGTTCCCAGGTAGAACAACGCGAATGCACGCTCGGCGGGATAAAAGCCAATTTACTTTCTATAGGCATTATTATACCCCCCGGTGCCCTGCTGGCATTCATGTTTTGGTCGATGTGGGACCATCAAATCACTGCCTACACGGTATTCGGTCCTATTCATGCCCATCCATATGTGACCATCGGAGTGCTGCTGGCCGGTATGGTCGCCCATGAATTAATTCACGGAGCAACATTTTCCCTGTTTACCGATGATGGAGTCAAATCGGTAAAATTCGGTTTTCAATGGAAAGCCTTTGCCCCCTATTGTCACTGCAAGGTCCCGCTTGAAAGCAGGCATTATAAAACGGCGCTGATTATGCCGGGGCTCTTGTTGGGCGTACTGCCTTCCATCATCGGACTCGGTACGGGCTCGGTAATGACCTTTGCCTACGGTTGGATATTCACGCTGGCTGCGGGTGGTGACCTGCTTATGCTCGTATTGTTAAAAGATGTAAATCCCTACAGCCTGGTCCAGGATCATCCGGAAAAGATTGGATGCCTGATTTACGAGCGGCAACTGACGACCTCCTAGCCCGAATGTTTCACAAGAAAAATGTTGATTTGTCATATTGCTTTAATGCCGGGTATTATCTTCAACAATTAAATGCAATATTTGAAACAGTCTGTCCCAACGCTGCGAAATGAAATCCGGGCTAGCCAAAATAGCGGGCCGTTTCGTTGCTGACGACTGTTTTACCGATGGGAAAAAGCGAAACGCCTGCCAGTTTGAGGTGTTGGATGGCAAAGGGGATGCCAATAATGGTGACAAACAGCAAAATGGCTGCCACCAGGTGTCCCAATGCAAGCCACCAACCGGCTACAAGAAACCATATGAGATTCCCCAATGTGCCGGCCGGACTCGTGCCGATATCTCCGTGTCCCTGAATCTTGTCACGCCGAATAACTTGCTGTCCAAACGGAAACAAGGTAAACATCCCAATAGTAAAACAGGAACGTCCCCACGGTATGCCGATAATCGAAATATACATAACCAAACCGGCAATAAACCAGGCAACCGCCATTTCCAGTCCGCCGAAAATCAACCAGATAATGTTTCCCAATAATCTCATTTTCTAAAATATTTCAGTTAATTGTACTTACCTTATTGGCTCTAAAATAACCGGGCGGCGGTTCCTCGTTCGAAAGTTTTTCTTGTATTGATGCAAGTCACAAACGTTTATAGACGTATTTAAAACCTTGCAAATCTATTCCATTATTACCGAAAAACTTAATACTTCGGAACCGCCGCCCGGTTATTTAAGTTCGTTTTAAGAAATCGACTAATAGAACAACGTTATAAAGAGCATTTTGTCAAAACTCTATCTACTGACCCTCGCTCTTAATTAATTATACGTAATCCTATTCATTTCGTTTCAGTCCTCACTGCGATTCTTTGAGATACCGGGCGGTGGTTCCGAAGCATAATAATTTTCTGGGTAGCAGGCAGTAATTACGATAATCGTAAACGGGGACAATTAACCGTTCAATGCATTCAATCGAAGAAAAGTATACAAGCAAGGAACCGCCGCCCGGTATCTCAAAGACCTCTTCTATTTCCAATCATTGATTTCTTTGTTCTTTAGCGAAATTTTAACAGGTATTGAAACAAAAAAATGTTAATTTAGAGTCTGGAGTCTGCCGGGATTCTTGTGGACAAAAGACGTATTCCGGGAATGCAGGCTGCGTCAATATTCATCAATTAAAATTATTCATTCAACTATGAACAAACATACCTTAATTCTCCACCTTGCTTTTTTTAGTCTTCTTTTATCCTCCTGCACTACCTCAGGAGCATTTATATCCACCCATCGCACTTCAGTGGAATTGTCAGAGGATAACTATGAACTCGTTGCAACCGGCGTTGAGGGAAATTCTGAAGCTGCTTATATCTTCGGCATTAGCTATTCGTACGGAATAACAACCCAATCCCTCTCACTGGCCCGGGTCAGCGGCGACAAATTTCTATATCAGCAGGCATTGGACAATTTATGGGAAAATGTTCGGGCCGGGCATGGTGATCCAGAAGGAGATCAGCTGGCTCTGACAAATGTGCGATATGATTCGGATATTGTTAACCTGTTTTTATATAATAAAGTCAAGATATCGGTCCGCGCCGATGTCGTTCGCTTCAACGAATAATCATATGTCGGAATCGGAATCATTCACATTCCAAACCAAACTTTCTTTTTATGAGTAAAATATTAAAACGTTCTATACTCAGCGGTTCCATTTTACTTGCTATTGTTTTACTGCTGCCCTACCTGATGGGAGTCAGTTTTAACCGCAATCATCCCCCTGCTCAACAAACCACTTCTCTGACGACCTTGCTTGAACATATGGAGAGCAAGCAAATAAACTGGAAAGAAGATGGGGGTAGCTTTGCAGAAGGCGTTTATTACGAATATACCGGCGGCACCTCTGCCGACGAAGAAGCCTCCATGCGTCAAATCAAGCATCCTGAGCTGATCCTGGGATATGTATCAGCCCGGGGCGTTGATCTTCGGGAAGCCTGGTATAAGTCATATGCCAGCAGTTGTTCTCCCCCCGGAAGCGACCAGGCGATGGATGTTATCGTACCGGCCAAATTGATTATCAAGGTTACCTCCCCTATTGCTGAAAGTCAGGCTGCGGAATTAGGCCTTCAACGTCAAAGCTCTCCATCCATGGGGACATGCGCCTACCGGATTCGTCATTATGAATTCGGAAATTAAATATAACTTCGAATTCTGCGTCTGCGGTGGTGGTCATGTATTCCGACTAACGGGACTTTGTGATTTAGCTGCAGTAGCCGGTTCTTTTGATGCTGCCAAATCGGATTTATGAGCATGACCAGTGGTATTCGACCCTCTGCTAAAAATTTATATTGAAATAAGGCATCCGCAAATCATCAAAAACAGCACGTACCATTATGCAACTTGAACACATAGGTATTGCAGTTGACGACCTGGAGTCAGCCATTGATCATTACGAAAATCTATTAAATACCGAGTGTTACAAACGGGAGGTGGTGGAAGAACAAAAAGTGGAAACCGCCTTTTTCAAAACCGGTGAATCTAAAATTGAACTTCTGGGCGCAACGGACGATTCCTCGGTGATCAAGAAATATATCGAGAAGCAAGGCGAAGGCATGCACCATATGGCGTTTGAAGTGGACGATATCTACAGCGAAATAGAGCGACTCCAAGCGGATGGATACACTTTACTAAACGAAGAGCCCCGGGCAGGTGCCGACAACAAGCTAATCGCCTTCCTTCATCCCAAAGAACACCACGGCGTGCTCATCGAACTTTGTCAGTCGAAATACTAGCCCGAATCTAACCAACGTGGGAATCACCTCGCTTGGTGCTCACACCTCATTTTCATGAGTCATCCTGTCACTTAGTTGTCGGGAATTATTTTCAACAAATGTAGATAATTGTAATTACTTACTAACGACGCTGCGCTCCGAGCGAAGCGATTCCCACGAAGTGAAATTTGTACCATTTTTTGCTTTTGTGACGTTTTTAATAAAGGTTGCATATAATTGCCATTGTGTAGTATTATCTAGTTACACAACGATTATAGGTATACCATAGGCTTAATCGCTTTAAAGCGTAATCATAACTCAGATCAACAAAAACTTGGAGGGTCGTCGTGTCTGAACCGATTGAATCTTACAAATTGGGGAACATCGAGGTGCGCATAACTCCCTCTGAATCCGACAAATACCAGGTGCACTGCACCGACGGGGAGTACGAAATAACGTTTAAGGCCACCGACGATGAGTACAAAAATTACCGTAAATTGATGAATCGGCGGATCAAGCGCGAATTTGAGGATATTAACAAAGAGGCATAAGAGCATCCCCTTAAACCCTTTCTCTTCCATGTTACGGGATCATAATTTACAGGATAACATTCTATAAATTTCCTAACTTGCTGGATGTGTAAAGAGGTACTCGTTTAGCTAATCATCTGTTTTTTACAGGGAGCCTCGCTTTATCACCGCTATAACATATTGATAAAGGAGATGGAGTGGGGACTGTTTTTACAACCTGGGCACCCTATTACACCTGACTTACAATGCTCTAAGCTAACCGAGGGTATTTTACGAAATAGCTAATTATGCGGTAACTTTCGAATCAAGTATATATATTACCTGCTACCCGTCAACAAAAGCAGGTTTTGTCAAACTCGCAGGGTTAACTAAAGGAGTATAGCAAGATTTAACAATTATCGGGTAGTGACACCCAGCAGAAGGATTACTATATGAAAAAATTCTTTCGATTGTACCTCCCACTAACCAGCCTATCCCTCTTATTAGGAATAATGGTGGTTGTGGTGCATATTGGCGGGGAAATTCAATACACGGCTCATCTCTATCATACCAATGTCAAGGAGTGGACCTATTCCCGGGAAAAAGCTATGAACGGGTTAAAGGACTATCTGCACCATCATACCCAGACCGATTTTGTACGGTTTCAAAGCAATTATTTAAAGTTGCGCACCTTTGTAGAGGTCTCGCGCGCCCTATTAAACCAGGAGGTTTCCTCAGACTCGGTAGCCCGGCTTATGGCTCGGGAACGTAATATCGAGCTAGCTGAAGCTCAAGATATGATATTTTATCTCAGATTGATGCATGATTTCACAGCTGTTCAAAAGTCGATCAACGCCTGGGATCGAATGAGTCGCCAAACCGCCGTGATGGACGATCTGGCCTACCGTATTCGGGATCATGTCCAAAACTCCTCCGACGATGCAAGTGAACACCGGCATCTATCCACCATGCTGGATTCCTACGAGCAATCCAGTATAAAATTAGAAGCGAATTTGATGGACGGGTTGCACCACTCGATTCGTTGGTTAGATAAATTCATCCGGCAATTCAGCTGGGGACTTTCCATATTTCTATTTCTCAGTGGCGGTGGACTTATCTTTTTTATCTATTACCGATCATCCTACCACGAAGAAAAGTTCCACCAGTTATTTACCAATGCCGAGATGGCTATTGTATTTATGGATACTGAATCCAATGTCCTGGAGGTCAACGAAGCATTCACCTCCACCTTCGGTTATCGTCTGAAGGATATTCGAAACAAGAATATCGATCATTTCCTCGTTCCTCCCGACAAATTTGACGAAGCCAAACAACTGAACAGGAGGTCTATTAACGGTCAGTATGTGACAAAAACCACGTGGCGTACCGACAAAAACGGTCATCGCATCGACGTTATAGTAAGCGCCGTTCCGGTCCAGATTGATGATAAAATTATTGGTATTTTCGGTCTCTATTATGATATCACCAAGCTGGTTAATACCACCCGGAAACTGGAAAGTTCACTTGAAGAGAAAAAGCTGCTCATCCAGGAAATCCATCATCGCGTTAAAAATAATCTTACCGTGATTGCCAGTCTCCTGGAACTTCATATAGAATCTACCGACGACGAAAAAACCCGCTATATACTTCGCGAGAGCCAGATGAGGATCTACTCCATGTCGATGATCCATGAGCTGCTATACCAGAGCAAAACGTTTACCCGCATCCCCATACATCGCTATTTGGAACGATTTATCAATCACCTGCGATCGAATCGGCTGGATAAAACCAATATAGACCTGGAATACACCTCCGACCCGTTTGAACTAAACATCAACCAGGCGGTTCCCTGCGGTATGATTATAAACGAACTTGTTAATTATACGATCGCAGAGTCGTTCGGAGACGAAAACCGGGGAGTAATACAGATCGATCTGTCAAAATCCGGCAATCATATTACCTTAAGCGTTACCAACAACGGATATAGGCAATACACCCGTCGGGAACAGGAATCCTCCATTGAACTTAATATCGTTCGCAACCTGGTCTATCAACTGGAGGGGTCGATCGAATTTCATGAGAGCGTTAACGAAGAAGTGGGAAAAGGAAACAGCAATACGCCCTCTCCTATAGAAAGCGGTTCGAAGGTAACCGTACAATTCGAACAACAAGAGACAAAAGGTGCGCAGAGCGGTATGTTGGAATTTTAAGCTCCACTCCCTTTCAAAATTAATAGGTATTGGCAGAATACTATTGTAATTCCTCGGAAAGGACCTTATCTTAGGTTTTCCTTATTCGCTTAAATTAACAGGCGGATATTCAAATCGGGGCGTAGCGCAGTCCGGTAGCGCACATGCATGGGGTGCATGGGGTCGCCGGTTCAAGTCCGGCCGCCCCGACTTTTACGAAAGTCCTTGACTCGCAATGAGTTGAGGGCTTTTTTTTACTCCCGTACTTTATTACTTGATCAGCGTCATTTTCTGGACTTTCGACTGGCTGCCGGCCTGCAGGCGGTAGAAATAGACGCCGCTGGACAGATGCCGTGCGTCGAATTGCACCTTGTAGGCGCCCGCCGTTTTGTGTTCATCCACCAACGTGGCCACTTCCCGTCCCAGCATGTTGTACACCTTCAATGTTACGTCGCCCGGCTGACCTACAGAGTAGTTGATCGTAGTGGTCGGATTGAATGGATTCGGATAGTTTTGTTCCAGTCCAAAACTGTGTACTATTTGATCACCTGTTTCTTCAACATCGGTTGCTTTCAACCCGGACAGCGTCAAATAAACATAACTCCACTGATCGTACGTATTGGCGCCTGTACCGTCGTCAAACACGTTCTCATAGTTGATATGATAACCGAGTCGGTCACCATCTTCCAGCAGCAGGTTGGCCCGTTCGGACCGGGGAATAGCCATCTCAATCACGTACCCATTATTTTTCGGTGTAACATCCAGATTAATTTGTGACGAACGCAGGACTCTTCCCCCGAATTCGCTGAGATAATTGCCGTTGTCATCCCAAAGCCCTTGACCTACACCGTCGGTCTTGTCATTGAGGCGTTCATCCAGCCGACGCGCTTCATCGCTGGCTTCCCAGGTCTGTACACGACTGAAATTCCCGTTCTCCACGTCGATCTCCAGGGTCGTATTACCGGCTCCGTACCACCGGCCGTCATCGTCAATATCCCACCGGATTACCGGTTCGGCATAAGCGGGTAAATCGAGGGCTACATACAGTGAATCACTGCTGTAAGCCATGTAGGTTTTCGGAGCGAAGGAACGATCCCGCTCGACCTTGCTGACCGTATCATTTACGAGCGTATGACCCGGCCATTCTTCCAGGCTGCCGTCAATCACAGGCATAAATCCCCCTTCTGCATCAGTAGTCTTTATTCGCTGATCGACCGGGTACCGCGGGTGCGGATCTTCTCCATCTACTATACCGTCACCGTCCGTATCTGGATTATTCGGGTCGGAATAGCTGTAGTGAAATATCCCGTCTATAGCTTCTTGTTTATCGGTGTATCCATCTCCATCGGTATCCGGATTGCCCGCACTGCTGCCAAACCGCGCCTCGTCGAGCGGCACCCGGGGATCGTTATCCGGCATGCCGTCTCCATCCGCATCTTTCGTTTCATAGAGATCTCCCCAGTCGGACCGCACATTTTTGTACGGCTGAAAATCACGCATGATCGTGCTCTGAAAACTGAACCGTCGGCCAAACCGCTTGCTGTAACCTTCCGGATATCCGGGATAACAGCAACCGATATCGGGATTGTCTATCTTGGTGGTCCCATAGAGCTGAGGAAAGTCGCCATGACCCATCTCGGAATGTCCATTCACGTTGTATACTCCGTCAATGGCATGCTGAATCTCATGAGTAAAGGTCCAGATCAGGTTGTTGCCGATATCAGCATAATTCAGATTGGGGAAATAGGCTGGATATCCCTCTTCAAAACCGCTAATCGATCCAATAGGCCAGCGTATTTGCGAAAAGCCCGTTCGCCGCTCCGGGCCCGGCAGACCAAGCAGATTCGTCGCACCCCACGACCAGAATCCGCCCACTGACGGCGTTAATCTAAAGACTATGTCGTATTGCGTATTGACCACTCCACGCTTCTCCTCCAGGTGCTGCCCCGTCTCACCGGTCGAAGTGCCGCTGTTATCGGTCAGCGGCAAGTATTCGTCGAACTCGATATATTCGACTTCCAGGTTGAACTCCATATGGGTGTTTCGCCAAAAGTACTCCCGTACCTTTTCGATCATGAATTTCATATTCTCGACTTCTTTTTCTGTCATCTGGTAGTCCGTACCGCTCACGTGAGGTGCATTTTTGTAGAATACGACCGCTACTTTCATGTTGGTGAAGGTCATATAGTCGTCAGTCGAAGACTCGGTAGTCCCCGAAACCTCTTCAACTTTGCCCATCTCATTTCGGTCGAAATCTCGGGGAAGCACCTTGTAATAATAAGTCTGTCCCGGTTGCAGGCGGGTGTCGGTATAGGTGGTATCGCTATTGCTGTAGGCGATCGGCCGACTTCCATAATCACCGTTCTCGGTCCGCCGATAAATATTATATCCACCCAGTTTCCCTACCACCGGACTGAACGAATCCCACTTTAGCGTGACATTCCGGGCCGTTTTTCCTGCTATTTGCAAATTGGTCAATTCTCTTCTCCTCATAACCTCCCCGGAGTGCACACTCCACCGTCCATTGCCATCTTCGGCATAAATCATATAGGCGAAACGGCTGTCCGCATCCACATTGGAATCGGTATAAGTTCCGCCGGAGATATCACTTGCAATGCGCGTGTACATATTCCGGGAATCTCCATTATAGACCGTATCGCGCCGGTCGCGTCGATATACATGATAGCTCATCCCGGACTCAGCATCCCACGTCAACGTACGTTCGGAGTTTTCGTCGACGGTGAGCGACAGATTCTGAGGTTTAGCAGGCAGATCAACCGGTTGGAGTTGCAGTCGATCAAAAAAGTTGGGGTCATTCCACGGAATCGTATCTACCGGCTGTTCAATCGGCCCCTGCTCGGCGCTCTCCAAGTTGGTCATTTGCAAGTACGCCGTATCTCCCGCTGTAAAATCGGGAAAATTCTGATATTCCATCCCGACCATGCTGTTGGTCGGATCCCAGTTGTAGGTATTGCCGTCCCATCGTGGCGCGGTTTCGGCCAGCACCGAATCCCGATTACCATTGACAAATGCGGTAACTGAAACCTGTGAACGACTCACGGATAACAGATCCCCGTCAGAGCCGATCACCCGACGCTGCAGATAAACCGATGGTTTGGTCGCCGGTTGACCGTCCTCATCCATTTCGACCGGCACAGAATGCGGACTCCAGTTGCCCTGGCTGTCAACCGCATACACGATATAGCGATAGCTCCCGTCCGTTCCCGTGGTGGTATCGGTATAACTCCCCGTCGTCACCCCACTGTCAACCAGCGTATACACATCGCGCTGCTCGCCGTTGAAAATGAGATCGGTACGGTCGGTTCGATAAACGCGGTACGTCAAGTCGGACTTGTTTTCCCAGGTTACAGTATAATGATTCTCGGAATCGACCGACAGCTCCAGGTTCAGTGGCCGGTCCGGAAAAGCCGCGGATTGAAGCGACAATCGTGCAAACGGGTTGGTATCGCTCCACGGTATACTGTTGATATACTGGGATATCGTGCCCCGCTCGCTGCCGGTTCGGTCGGTAAACCGAAGAAATACAGTATCTTCAGCCGCGAAATGCGTGAAGTTTTGCAGTTCAATACCCACCAGGCTGTTAGGGGCATCCCAGTTGGAAGTCCCCCCGTCCCATCGCGGAGCCGTTTCAATAAGAACGGAATCCTGCTTCCCGTTGAGATAGGCCGTAAAACTTATCTCGGAAATTGACCTCTCCAACAATTGCCCATCGGAATTTTCCACCCGGCGGTCAAAGTAAACCGACTCTTCATCCTGGGCCAGCAACGGTGTTGCTGATATTACAAACAAAATGGTGGTGATACATAATAGACAAACCGTTCGAAATGTAGATAACATCCTTAATCCTGTTCTAATTTTTGTTGCGTCTCTCCAATTTTTTCCACAATACCCTTCAAAGGGATCATCTAAATAATTTCTTGAATTATTTGTACAAAATCTATCTCCATTTTCCGTTCCATGGCTGGCGCTAAACTCAACCAATGCACATCGTCGCAATGGACTCAGAGGCTTCAAAAACGATTTATCATTGCTTGAATCCCAAAAAGGGCAGGGGCAGAAGTCTTTGAAAAACCGGGCGGCGGTTCCTCGTTCGAAAGTTTTTCTCGTATTGACCTCGTTTGCTATTTTTATGCTTTATTAATGGTTCGTGCCTGGATTTTGACTTTCTTCTTTTTTACCGAAAAACTTAATACTTTGGAACCGCCGCCCGGTTTTTCAAAGGGCCCTACTTTTTCAGGGTCACGCTACAGACCGAGCATTTATCTCCCCCCGGGAATGTCGCCAACCAGATGTAAATCTCCTACTCAGAAAACTCCACTACATA